>NZ_JAILWL010000005.1 GCF_025698965.1 Roseibium sp. | reverse complement strand
TGCAGTGGCCTTGAAGGCACCTCTGATCGAGTGGCACGTAAAGTCGACGACCAAGGCGCAACAGGGACTTTACGAATATGACGCGGTGTCACGGCTGCGCGACAGCCAGCTTGGCGACGAACGGGTCAAGGATATCAACAACTACATCCGCAAAGGCAAACTCTGGGAAGCCTTTGACGCAGCCGAAAGGCCAGTTCTTCTGATCGATGAAATCGACAAGGCGGATATCGAGTTTCCCAATGATCTGCTGCTTGAACTCGACCGGATGGAATTTCACGTCTACGAAACCGGCGAAACAGTCCAGGCAAGACAGCGGCCTGTGGTGATCATCACCTCGAACAATGAAAAAGATTTGCCGGATGCCTTTTTGCGTCGATGCTTCTTTCACTTCATCAAGTTTCCGGACGCGAACACAATGACTGAAATCGTCGAAGTTCATTTCCCCGGTATAAAAAAACGTCTTTTGACCGAAGCACTGCGTCTCTTCTTTGACGTTCGCGATGTTCCGGGACTGAAAAAGAAACCGTCGACTTCCGAATTGATCGACTGGATCAAGCTATTGCTCAATGAAGACGTCGATCCGGAAACGCTTCGTCAACAAGATGGCTCCAAACTTATCCCGCCTTTGCATGGTGCTTTGCTGAAGAACGAACAGGATGTCCATCTTTTCGAACGGCTCGCCTTCATGGCACGCCGGGAGCGGACTTAACCGACAGGAGACAGGATTTGGTGAGAGCTGCCGCATTGCTTTTGATTCTCGTGGGATTGAGCCTGCTGCAACCGGGCTTGGCAACAATCCCTGCATCGGCTCAGGTTCCTCCGGAAAAAGAAGCAGGTTGGCAAAGCGACGTAAAAGGTCTTCGTCATTTTACCGGTCTTCGGTGTCCGGATGTCGTTGGACCATTCTTCCGGATCAAGGTCATGGAAGGAGATGCCGACAGTCAGGCCGGCTGCATCTATACCGGCAGGGACGGCATTACGGCTGTTCTTCGCAAGCACCTCCAGGCAACCGGGCGCCGTCAGGCTCTCAAGTTCTCGCGCAATTACAAGGCCGCCGGCTTCGAACCGATCAAACTGACAGGTGCCGCCGCATCCGGCGTCTCTTTCAGAACACGCAACTGGACGCCAAACAGCCTGTGTGAAACCCTCTGGTATTTTTCAGCCAAGGAAGCGGACTACACGCTGTGGCTGGCCTATACTTTGCCAACGCAGGAAATCGACGTGGGTCCGGCCTTAGCCGCTTTCACCGCAATCCTTGCACAACAGAACTGATGTGAACGACAAACAAGGCAGCTTTGTCGATCCAATCAACTGGAAACACAACCTGGAACCCGTCATGCGGCTTTTACTTTTGAGACATGCCAAGTCGGATTGGGGGGACCCCGGGCTAGCAGATATCGACCGGCCCTTGAACCCGCGTGGAAAAGCGGCTGCCGTTTCCATGGCCCGTTACATGACTGAAGCGGGGTTGATCTCCAATCAGATCTTGTGTTCCACGTCCCAACGGACCCGGGAGACTTTGGCTAGGCTACTGCCCTACCATTCTCAGGAAGCGCGAATACAACTCCTCTTAGATCTTTATAACCAAAGCGAGGATGACTACAGCGGCCTGATCCGCAAGTTCGGTGGCAGAGCTCAAAATCTGATGGTCATCGGGCACAATCCCGCAATGGAAGAAACTGCATTATCTCTGGCAGGAACCGGGTCACCGACTGCCATGGCCGATATTGAAGAAAAGTACCCCACAGCCGCACTCGCAGTGATTGACTTTGACATTGCGGACTGGTCGGAACTGAAGGCCGGAACCGGACATCTTGAAAGGTTCGTGAAACCCCGAGACCTTTGAACAGTGTCAACGGCGCTCTTCACCTCCCCCTCACCGTGATTGCACATTGTCGATTCCACGCTTACATGAACGCCCTGGAGGCGCTCGTGAACCCATTGACGACACTAAAAGAAGAAACCCGGCTCACTTTGGCAAACCTTGCCGACGCAGCCAGTGACCTGACCGTTCCCAGTCTCCGCCTTGGCGTAACCGGATTGGCGCGGGCAGGCAAAACCGTATTCCTCACGGCAATGGTGCATAATCTGGTGCATGGTGGACGACTTCCCGTTTTCAGCGCGGCCGCTGGACATCGCATGACGGGTGCGCGCCTGCAGCCACAGCCTGACGACGCCGTTCCTCGCTTCGACTACGAGGCGCATGTCCGGGCTTTGGTCAATGACCGCGTTTGGCCAGCTTCCACACGTCAGGTTTCAGAATTGCGCCTCACGATCGATTACGAAAGCGCGTCCTATTTCTATCGGAAACTTGGGCCCGGTCGTCTCCATGTCGACCTGATCGACTATCCAGGCGAGTGGCTGCTGGATCTACCGCTGCTTAACAAGGACTATGCAACTTTTTCCGCTGATGCCCTGTCACGAGCGCGAGCAAAGAACCGTTCGCAGATCGCAGCTCCTTTCATGGAGGCCATATCCCGAACGAATCCGGATGGAGAAGAAAGCGAACCTGCCGCGCAGGAGCTCGCAACCAGATTCAAGATCTATCTGGCAGCGTGCCGCGCGGACACACACGCACTCTCGATGCTGCCTCCGGGACGTTTTTTGATGCCGGGAGACCTTGACGGCTCCCCTGCCCTGACATTCGCCCCCCTCGACATACCAGCCGATGCCGCGCCAGCCAGGACCGGAACATTGCGGGCGATGATGGAACGCCGCTATGAAGCCTACAAGACCCATGTGGTTCGCCCCTTCTTTCGCAATCACTTTGCCCGGCTTGACCGGCAGATCGTTCTGGTAGATGTGCTCCATGCGCTGAATGCGGGCTCGGACGCGATTGCCGATCTGGAAATTGCCCTCAGTGAAGTTCTCGGCGCTTTCCGTCCAGGAAAACGCAGTTGGCTATCCTCGATCCTGACCCGGCGCATTGATCGCATTCTGTTTGCCGCAACAAAGGCCGATCACCTTCACCGAACGGATCACGATCGCCTGGAAGCCATTTTGAAACGGCTTGTTGCAAGAGCTGAGGAACGCGCCCGTTTCAGAGGAGCAGAAGTGGACGTGCTGGCGATGGCAGCGGTTCGCGCAACCCGGGAAGCAACCGTTAAACATCGCGGAGAGGAACTGCCCGCCATTCTCGGAACACCGTTGCCGGGTGAACGGCTCAATGGTGACGCCTATGACGGCAATTCTGAAATCGCCATGTTTCCCGGCGACTTACCGGCAAATCCTGAATCAATATTTGCAAGTGTTGAATCAGTTTGTGAAGAGACCCGCCCAAGCTTTCAGTCCGCCCAGGCTGATCTCCAGTTCCTGCGCTTTCGTCCTCCCGAACTCGACAGGACGGCTGAAGGCCTTACCTTGTCCCTGCCACATATCCGCCTGGACCGCGCCCTTGAATTTCTGATTGGAGACCGCCTGGCATGACCGGCCCCAACAAACCTTCAGGCCGCAAGCCGACGGCCTTTCGTCTGGACGACACCAAGGTCCGGATGACGGACGACGAAACCCGGATTCCCGTCGCTGACGAAGCTTTGGTAACACAAGCCTTTTACGATGAGGACGAACCCCGCCTGCCCCGCGCGGCAAGCACGCCGAAAGCCGGCTTTAGCTTTGGCAAATGGCTGATGATCGGCCTTTCGGGACTGGTGTCCCTGGCGATTGGCCTTGCCGTTGACAGTCTGATCCGGGATCTTTTTGCCCGCACCGACTGGCTGGGTTGGTTCGGCGTGGCCTTGGCCGCCCTGGCAGCGCTGGGCCTGCTCGGACTGGTGATCAGGGAAATCGCGGGGCTCATGCGTCTCAACCGGATCGACCATCTCAGAGACCGTTTGCAGACGGCAGCGGATGAAGACGATTCCAAGGCCGCAACGGCCGGATTGAAGGAACTGCTGACACTCTACCGTGACCGACCCGAGACCGCCCAGGGACGCAAGGTTCTGGCAGGGCACATGCGGGAGGTAATCGACGGCAGCGACCTGGTCAAACTGGCTGAACGCGACCTGCTCGCGCCCCTTGATCTTGAGGCTCGTCGTATCGTCATGAACAGCGCCAAGCGCGTTTCCATCGTGACGGCGGTCAGCCCGCGTGCGCTGGTCGACCTGCTGGCCGTCCTGTTCGAAAACCTCAGGACCATCAGACGCCTTTCGGCGCTTTACGGTGGACGCCCGGGTACGCTTGGTTTCCTGCGCCTGGCAAGACACGTGCTGACCCATCTCGCGGTTACGGGTGGTATGGCCGCCGGTGACAGTCTTGCCTCCCAGGTGCTTGGTCACGGTCTGGCCGCCCGCCTGTCCGCCCGCCTTGGCGAAGGTGTCGTCAACGGCCTCCTCACCGCCCGCATCGGCATCGCCGCAATCTCCGTTTGCAGACCGGCCCCCTTCGTCTCCGGAAACGGCCCGACCATCTCTGACTTCATGGGAGAACTGGTTGCATCTTCGGAGAAGGCCGACAAGATCGAGCCAAACTCGAAATGACCATACTCCCTAAAATGGCACCGCTGCGGGTACTTTAACGATCAGCAGAATTCCCCCTTGACCAGGCTCCTAGTCCTGCCTCGACAGCTCAGCTTCGCCGCGTTAGTTTCTGGCCATGTTCATTACGTTTTTCACCGAGCTGAAATCGGCCGGAATTCCGGTCTCCTTACGAGAATACCTGACGCTAATGGAGGCCTTGGAGAAGGATCTCGCCGAGCGGAGCGTTGAGGATTTCTATTACCTTGCACGGTTGTCCCTGGTGAAGGATGAAAGCAACCTGGACAAGTTCGACAGGGTGTTCGGGCATGTCTTCAAGGGACTGGATCTGATGAATGAGGTTCCGGCAACCGACATTCCCGAAGACTGGTTGCGCAAACTCGCCGAAAAGCACCTGAGCGAGGAAGAAAAGGCTCAGATTGAAGCTCTTGGCGGCTTCGAGAAATTAATGGAAACCCTGCGTGAACGCCTGAAGGAACAGGAAAAACGGCATCAGGGCGGCAACAAGTGGATCGGCACGGCAGGCACCTCGCCTTTCGGCGCTTACGGCTACAATCCGGAAGGCGTACGCATCGGGCAGCACGAAAGCCGACACCGACGTGCCGTCAAGGTCTGGGACAAGCGCGAATTCAAGGATCTTGACGACACGCAGCTTCTTGGGACCCGCAACATTCAGGTTGCCTTGAAACGCCTGCGCAATTTTGCCCGAACCGGAGCCGCCGAGGAATTGGATCTGGATCAGACCATCAGATCAACCGCGCATAAGGGTCTGCTCGATATCAAAATGCGCGCCGAGCGGCATAACGCGGTCAAGGTGCTGCTCTTTTTCGATATTGGCGGTTCGATGGACGACCATATCCGGGTCTGTGAAGAATTGTTTTCCGCAGCTCGCTCCGAATTCAAGGTGATGGAGCATTTCTACTTTCACAATTGCCTTTACGAGTATGTCTGGAAGGAAAATCGTCGGCGCCACACCGAGCGCATTGATACCATGGATGTGCTGCACAAATACCCGGCCGATTACAAAATCATATTTGTAGGCGACGCTTCCATGAGCCCTTATGAAATCGCCTATGCGGGCGGTTCGGTTGAACACTGGAACGAAGAAGCAGGGTCGGCGTGGATGCAACGCATCACAGGCCTTTACAAAAGCGCCGTCTGGCTCAATCCGGTTCGTCAGGAACACTGGCGCTACACGCAATCCATTCAGATGCTCAACGAGTTGATGGAGGGGCGCATGTTTCCGATGACCGTTGAAGGCCTGACGGATGCAATGAAGGAACTGGCGCGATAGTCCGGCCGATCTCCTCAATAAAACCGAAGACCGAAACCGGAGACAACGCATATGGCTGATATCGAAGCTTCGGACACGCCTTCCTCCCATGCAACGACAACAGGCATGACCGGTGGCGGCTTTTATGACGCAAACTCGGCAACGCAGTGGAATGCTATTGAAGCTGTTCTCCCCATACTCGATGATGCGATCACATCGCTTCAGCTTCGCGACCCAGATTGCGTGCGCCTTGCAGACTTCGGTTGCTCTGAAGGTCGGAATTCGATTGCGGTCATGTCCCGCGCATTAAGAAGCCTTCTGCCGAAAACTGACCTTTCGGTGCAAACGATCCACTCCGATCTGCCAACCAACGACTTTTCCAAACTGATCGCCAATCTTCGCCCGGATGGACAGTCGGTTTACGACAGCAACCGGGTCTATTCCTCGGTGGTCGGCGGTTCCATGTATGACCAGCTGTTGCCGGAACGAAGCCTTCATCTGGCAACAACGTTTAATGCTATCGGCTTCTTGTCTCGCCGGCCGGTCAACAGGTTGCCGGGATATATCTTCCCGAACGGCCCGAGCACCGTGCGGGCAAATGGCTATGTATCGGATGATGACCGGTCGGCATTTGCCCTCCAGGCCAGACGGGACGTTGAATGCTACCTGGAAGTCAGAGCCAGGGAATTGGTGCCGGGCGGCAAATTGCTGGTGCAGGTTTTTGGATCTACGGACCAAGCCAGAACCTGCGATGGTATCTACGATCTTCTGAACGATGCTGTCTTGAGCTTTGTCGACAAGGACGAAATCTCCCGGGAAAGTTACGACCGTTATTATCAACCCGTCTATATGCGCCATCTGGATGAACTGACTGCACCGCTACGTGATCCGCAAAGCACGGTTTCGTCGCTTTACTCACTCGACAGCACCAGGTCCTACGAGATCGCCGTGCCGTTCAATCAGCAATATGCGAGCGATGGCGATCTCGATCGTTTTGCAAAGGATTATGTGAATTTTTTCCGCGCTTTCACGGAAGCGGTCCTGAGCAGCGCCTTGCCTGAAACACCGGAGCGAGCCGATCTGGTGGATCGGATCTACCGTCAGGCAGAAGTCATTTTGAAGGCAAACCCCAAGTCTTATCCGTTTCGATACATGGCGATTGCCATGCTGCTGACGCGTAAGGATTAAGCCGCATTCACGGACTTGCTTCCCGGCTCCAATTCGTCTGACTTTGTTTCATCCGCTTTGGATACCGTCTCGCTCTTGGCGTCTTCCAGCATGGCTTTCAGGTCGGATGCCGGCTCTTCGTCATCGTGACATGATGCAACGGTCACCAGGTTGCGCCCGCCATCTTTCGATTTGTAAAGCGCGTCATCCGCCGACTTCATAAGGTCCAATGGCATACGGCCATGGTCCGGATATCCGGCAACCCCGCAGGAAACGGTAATCTTCGGCAGGTTCTTCTCACCATAGCGCACAACGACCTTTGCGACCGCATCACGCAGTTTTTCAGCAACTTCTGCAGCCTCATCGGTTTTCTCTGCCGGCAGCAGAACCATGAATTCCTCACCACCCAGTCGGCATGGCACTTGATCGCCTTCGCAGACCTGTTCCATGACGGCACCGACAGCCCGCAGAACCATATCGCCCGCGTCGTGCCCATGATTGTCGTTGAACTTCTTGAAGTGATCGACATCGATGGACACAAGCGACACCGACTGCCCGTTGTACCGGGCACGCTCAAGGTTGTTTCTGAGCAATTCGATGAAATGGCGACGATTGAATAGACCTGTCAGCGGATCCCGAATGGATTGATTGTGCAATTCATCCCGCATCCTCGTGTTGGCAATGGCAAGGCTGACCTGTTCAGCGGCCATCTGCGCCAGTTTACGATCCTTGAGGAATTCCTCTTCGCCAACGTCTTCAGCCGGGGTCAGATGCATCAGGCCGACTGTTTCGCCATGGGCCAGAATTGGTAGGCACAGATACACCCCGTCTTCCTTGCCTGGCGAAACATGTTCACAGGCAAAACTGACTTCACTATCGCCGAACACATAGGGGCGACCACGCCGCAGCCCCCAACATGATGTCGGCCTGATATGGGCTTCCAAATTTCCGCCATTCCAGGAGCACGCTCCATCCAGAACATCCCTTGAATTGGAATAGACATAGACGGCCCCTGCACTGCGCGGCAGCAACTTGGTCATGAAACGGCTGACCATATTGAAAAGCTCCTCAAGTGAACTGCTGGACTGCAACCATTCATTCAATTCAGACAGCAGACGGATTTCGCGGGTAAGCGCTGCCTGCCGCCTTTTTTCCACCTGCTCCTGCTCCTGAACATTGATCAGGTGTTGCTTGAACGCCTTGAAGGCCCGGCCAATATCCCCGATTTCATCGTGCCGGTTTACCGGGAGTTCTGCGTCGAAGTCGTTTCTGGACAGTCGGCGTAATGCGTTGACGACGTCCAGCAACGGAAAGGCAATCGCGCGGCGACCGAGCCACATTGCCAACAGAACCGACAACGCAGCCGCACCCAGCGAGATCATCACCGTGAAGCGAATGGCATTTTTTTCGTGAACTGCCGCAGACTTTGCTGCGGTTTCCGCCAGCGCCTGAACCCTGAAGAGAAGCGCCTCCAGTTCCATGTTGAAGGCCGTGTGCTTCTTGCTCACATCCTGCAGCAGTTGTTCGGCTTCCCGCGGGTTACCAAGCTTTGCCTGGACGAGAACCTGGTTTGCCCTTTCGGTGTATTCCAGGTGTTCCTCGCCAATTGCAGTTATGGTTTTCAAAACGGCTTCAAATTCGTCAATCTGAGCCTGCGACCGGGCCATTTCGATCCCCTGCTCCGCGATTTCCGAAGCTTCAGCAAATTCGTCTGTAATCTTGCCACCCAGGTATAGAAAGCGTCCTTCAAGCTTTGCAGCACCGCCCTCTTCCTGCAGGGAATATCCGAGCGTCCTGGAGAGGCTTAGGCGCATCAGGCGTTCGATCAGAGCCGTTTGTTCAAGACGATGCGCGGTCACGTGGCCAATGGCTTCGGTCAGCGGCACTTCGGCTTCCGCGATGAATTCGATTTCCTGTCCAATTTTCCGGATCTGGTAAATGCCCACACCAGACGCAGCGACAACAAATGCTACGCAGATCGCCACAATGGTCAGAAGCTTTCCGGTGATTGTATATCGAAACACAGGACGCATACGCATTGAACACTCCATACAACGTATGGTCGAGTTTCAAATCAATGCGTTAAAATTGCATTATTGCGAAGTCCTGAATGCAGACTAATTTATCATAACTATTTGAAAAATAACTATTTATTGAAAAAGACCAAATACAGGCAATTGACTTCTATGACTGAACACACCCGGAAAACGTGTAAAAGCTACCGTTGAGGCACTCTCGTGATCCGGCGCCCGCGTTGACCGACGGGCCTGGAAAATCTGTTTTCCAGGCCCGTTCAGCTGGCTGCGATGAACGGTGCAGTACAGATCAGCGTCCGTTTGCAACCGAGGACCGGCGGTTATGGATCACCGAGCAGCAGCACGAGCAATTATTCGCTACGCAGAACCATCACTGAACATGGTGCATGGCGCACGATATGCGCCGCATTGGAACCGATGAAGTAGGTTGAAAGACCCGGCTTGTGAGATGTCATCAATACCAGATCGCAACCGGCTTTTTCCGCTTCTTCAATCACTTCGTGATAGACCGCTCCCATTCTGACGTGACAATCGACTGTCCCGTCGGGAACATCCAGTTCAGCACCGATCTTGTTGAGGATAACGGTGGTTTCATCGATTTCCCGTTGCTGCCACCCTTCGGGCAGCTGGCTGGCGACAAAGCTCTGCACTTCCGGGCAGACCGCCATCAGATGAATCCTGGCACCGTAATCCCGCGCAAATGTTGCAGCTTTTTGAAGCGCGTCCTCCGCAAAACCCGGTTCGGCCGGGTCAACGGGCACAAGTATTTTCTTGAACATGGCTCTTTCTCCAAGAGGTGGTTTTACCCAACACTTGGCGCTCAAATCGAGATTGCCGCCATGAGCCAGATCAATCCAGCCCGTTCCCGCTGAAGTACCGTCCGGGCGTCACGCCAAAAGCCTTCCTGAAAGTCGCCACAAATGCGCTCGGCCCCTCATAACCAAGTTTATGAGAAACGTCGGAGACGCTGCGCCCTGCTGCTAGCAACTCCAGAGCCCGGAACAATTTCACCTGCCGACACCAGGTTCGGTAACTGAGGCCAGTCTCCGCTTTCATTCGCCGTTCGAATGACCGCACGGACGTCGCACAGTGATCTGCCGCCTCAGTGAGCGACGGAATGTGCGCCGGACATCGCACAACGCGCTCGCACAGGTCTCTCAGTTTCTTTTCCTGAGGCATCGGCAATTGCAACGGGGCAGCTGGCAGCATTTTCAGCTGATCCAGAATAACGGCCGAAATGCGCGCGGCGGGCCCCTCTTCCGTTTCGGCGCGTGGATACGACATGAATTCCAGGATCAACGCCCTGAGCAGTGTTGTCACCTGAATGACCTGAGGTGTCTGGGGTAGATCCTGGGCATGTTCATATTGCACATAGACATAGCGTAGTTCGGTATCGGTCAGATAACGTGTCTGATGCGCAACGCGCGGTGGCAGCCAGACCGCACGTTCGGGAGGTGCGAAGAAGGTTCCGAATTCGGTATCGATCGCCAACGACCCCTTCACAACATGAAAGAGCTGTGCGGCATCGTGCGCATGCCAGTCGTTCACCATGCCGCGGGACTGGTTCTTTGCATAACCGATAATCGGCGCGGCAATCGCAACCGTTGGAAATTCGGAGAGTTCTGGATGGATGGCCATGTGCCCGCCGGTCACCGACAAGATTGCCGGATCACGCCTCCTTTGACTGAAACCGGAAAATTTGGATTGAAAATCCTCGCGAACACGCCAAAACCATCAGATAATGGCAATTAACGCTGGGGTATCAAGTCCCTCACGACAAACGGATCGCCGCCCAATGGCGAACCTTTTTGGCGCCTCAGAGACATATCATGACAAAACACCGCTAACACGCAAGTGCAAAATCAGCATAGAAGCGTCTTGCAGCGCTGTATGGATGTGACCTTTTTCTACGGCTACGGAATGACGTATTTCACCAAGAACGAACACCCGAATGAAATGACTGGATGGCGGTCGCCCGTTGTTCTTCTGATGATCATGGCAGGCGCCATGCAGCTGTCCTTTGCTGCATGGTGGAACCTGATGAACAACTTTGCAGTTCAGGAACTCGACTTTACCGGTCGTGAAATCGGGATCCAGCAGTCTATCCGCGAAATTCCAGGTTTCCTGAGTTTTCTGGCGGTTTACCTGCTGCTGGTCATGCGCGAGCAGACCCTTGCCTATCTGTCTCTGCTACTGCTTGGCATCGGTGTGGCCGTTACCGGCTACTTCCCGACGGCCATTGGCTTTTATGTCACCACACTGATCATGTCGATCGGCTTTCACTACTACGAAACCATGGCGCAATCGCTGTCCCTGCAGTGGTTGCCGAAAGCTACGGCCGCTGCCAGCCTTGGCAAGATTATTTCGGTCGGCGCCTTCGCGCAGCTGATTGCCTATGGCCTGATTTTCGTCGCCTGGAAGATGTTCGATTTGTCGTTCACTGTGGTCTTTGCGATTGCCGGCGGTCTGACCCTCGTGGTCCTGGTGTTCCTGATCATGGCCTATCCGCATTTCAAGGAAGGAGTGCCCCAGCACAAGAAGCTGATCCTCAGAAAACGCTATTGGCTCTACTATGCCCTGACCTTCATGGCCGGTGCACGCCGTCAGATTTTCACCGTTTTCGCCGGCTTCCTTATGGTGGAGCGCTTTGGCTACGATGTGCACGAAGTTGCTGCGCTCTTTTTGCTCAACGGTGCATTCAACATGGTTCTGGCACCCAAAATCGGCAGCCTGATCGTCCGTTTCGGTGAACGCAAGGCACTGGTCCTGGAATATGTCGGCCTGTTTGGCGTTTTTGTCTGTTATGCGTTTGTTACCAACGCCACGCTGGCCGCCAGCCTTTACGTCATCGACCATGCGTTTTTTGCAATCGCCATCGCGATCAAGACCTATTTCCAGAAAATTGCCGATCCGGCCGACATAGCTCCGACGGCAGGTGTTGCCTTCACGATCAACCATATCGCAGCAGTGTTCATTCCGGTCCTGTTCGGGTTCATCTGGCTGGTCTCCCCCGCCGCAGTGTTTCTGGCAGGGGCCGGGATGGCCTTGATCAGCCTCTTCCTGGCCACCTTGATCCCAAGCAGCCCGGACAGCGGCCGAGAAGTTGATTTCTGGTATCGCAAATCGGTCGCCCAGCCAGCCGAGTAGCGGCAATTGACCACTTCAAAAATCGGAAAAGCAAAAAACCCGCCGGATCACTCCGGCGGGTTCTGAATTCAAAATTGGCAATGAAACTGAAGTTTCAGGCCTGGCGCTCGGGAACGTGGACAATCAAGCCGTCCAGTTCGTTGCTGATCTTGATCTGGCAGGACAGACGGGAAGTCGGCTTCACATCGTAGGCAAAGTCGAGCATATCCTCTTCCATCGGCTCGGCCGAGCCGATTTTTTCCGCCCAGGCATCGTCTACATAAACGTGGCAAGTGGCACAGGCACAGGCACCGCCGCACTCCGCTTCAATGCCCTGGACCATATTCTTGATGGCATTTTCCATCTGCGGTAATAAATGTGATTTTCGGCATTAGTCGCGTCCAAGCCTTGAATTGCGGGTTTCAGCTGAACCGACATAAAGCTTCCACCGCAAAGGTCAAGGACCGTGCCGTTTCCTGAACGCCAACTGCGTCCTTTAGGACACTCAAATCAGCCCTCAAGCAAGTCGCGGATGTAACTGTTGGCTTCATCGACCGCCGAAATCAAACCGGCAGTTGCAGCATCAGGCACTGATTTCATCTTGCCTTCTAGGTTTTCGCAAACCGCGGCGACCCTTTCAGCACCGATCGCGCGCGCAGATCCTTTGAGCGTGTGAACCAGATCCAGCCTGATCGAAGCGTCCGTTTCGCTCGCAAGCCGCTGAAGCGTAGAGGACGATTGTGATTTGAAAAGATGAAGAACCTGGACTTCCAGGTCCCGGTTTCCCAGCGTATTGGTGGCCAGCTGCACCAAATCGATCGGGGCCTCAGGGCCGGCCCGACCGGTAACGCGGGCCATGGATGAAGGGGCCATGTGGGTGCTCCAAACTACTCATTACTTGCCCGACGGCACCCCGCCGTAAGCTTGTCGTACTGGAAACTGTGCCCTCAAAGCCCCAAACACCTGGTTAAGCAGACCGGCAAATCGCTTCGATTGCTTCGCTGTCCCCAAAAAATTGAATTTTTGGTTAACGCGCTTTAAGCCGGACTTAACAACAGCTTTCAAAAATTCCTTGCTTTTCTGCCATTTTTCGAAACACCCAAAAAACTGACAAACTGATTCGCTGTTAACTTTTTTTGTTTTTTTGACTTGCGGAAAGAGCTTCGATTGCTGCAGGGGTCAGCTTGCACACCAACCAGTCAGGCTTGATTGGATTGGAAAACCAAGGCTCTGCCCATCCCCCGTCAATGCAGGCCCGAATGGTACGTGCGGGTATTTCGCGCCCGTTGTCGTCAAACAGAGGCAATTTTCCACCTGGTTGTTCAAGGCCCTTTTTCAACCAACGCTTTTGCGGTGCCGATAATTTTCCCGCTTTGAGCGCACTATTTTCAGCATCGCTTCGCCCACTTTCCGCTGCGTCGTTTTCCTTCGATTCTGGCATCTAAGCCGCCCCCTAAGTGATTCAGGCCATTGCCGTTTCTTGTTCGTTAGGAGAGATTGTGCCATTACAGTTAGTGATGCGGCAAGATGGGGAGTGAACCGTCTGACGAAATGTCGACGGTCGGTCAGCGGCGACCCTCCTCCAAACAAAGGTTTTGCGGTGATTTTTGAGTAACCGGCACCAGCAAAAACGACGCATCCGGTAGTGACTGTGGTAAAGCTGCTGAATGCGGCTGGCTGGGAATACCGGTGTGTAATGAGTACGGATGTGAGGCGACCCTAAATGGCAAACCCGACAAAGGCGAAAGATCCGGCTGAAGCGGCTCTGTCCGCGGTTGAAGAAGCCCTGAAACTTGATTTCGGCGGGCCTGAAACTGCAGAGACACTGTCTGCTCCGGAAGCGAGTGCAGCGGCGGAAACGGAACCGGCTCGCAAACCCAAGGCTGACAAGCAGGAAGGGCCACAGCGCGAAGAGCAGCGCCAGTCGCGCCGTCGCGGACGTGGCGGTCGCCCGCCTGCGGCCAATGACGACCGCCGGAATATCGGTAATCTGATCTATGCCTTGCAGCGCCGTCCTTCTTCCGCCCCGTTCTGGGGAGCCCTCGCGTTGAGCGCAGTATGGGCCGCGCTCGGCACCAGTCTGTTCATGACGGCATTTTCCGACAAGGTCTCCTCGCTTGATACCCAGGCCCTGCTCGGGTCGCCGGAGATGATCCTGGCAGCCGTCGGCATCGTCGTGCCGATCATCTTCTTCTTCATCATGGCCATGATGATCTGGCGCGCTCAGGAAATGCGCATCGTCGCCAGGGGAATGACCGAAGTCGCCCTGCGCCTGGCGGAACCGGAGGACATGGCGAAGGAATCCATTCTCAGTGTCGGTCAGGCCATCCGCCGCGAAGTAGCCGCCATGGGAGACGGTATCGAGAGAGCAATTGCGCGCGCAAGCGAACTGGAAGTTCTCGTTCACAACGAAGTCTCCTCGCTCGAACGCTCTTACAACGATAACGAACTCAAGATCCGCGCCCTGATTGACGAACTCGTCAGTCAGCGCGAGTCCATTGTCATGAATGCAGAGCGGGTCCGCGAGACCATCGCCGGTGCACATGAAAAATACTCCTCGCAGCTGTCCGACACGTCCGGCGAACTTGGGACCACCGTGGATCAGGCGACCCAGCGCATGATCGATGCGGTCAACAACCGTGTTGAAGAACTCACGTCAACCGTCGACTCTCGCATTGAATCGCTTGGTGCAACGCTGAACGCGTCCGGCAACGAGCTGGTGGATTCCCTGACCGTCCGCGCCGAAGACTATGTGACCCGTCTGTCGTCAACCGGCAACAAGCTGGTCGATGATCTTGCTGAAACCGGCACCTCCATGTGGGAGACACTTTCCACACGGGGCAATGAGGTGAATGAGCGATTTGCCGACACTGCCAACAGCTTCGTGGAAACCCTGGCTGCCCGCAGCACGGAAATCAACGAAACCCTGATTACCTCCAGCACGTCTGTCGTTGAGACACTCAGTAACAAGGCTGACGAATTCCGCCTGACGCTGGAGACAACAGGAGCAAATGTCGGCGAAACAATCACCCAGCGCGGTGAAGAGATCAACGCCAACATGTCCCTGTCCTCCGGCCGTCTGATCGACACGATCACGGCCCGGACCGAAGAACTGGTCTCGACCGTCGACAGCAGGGTCACCAGCCTCGACGAGTCGCTTGCCGAAACAGGAAACCGGGTTGTTGAGAGCATCTCCGAGCGCGGCCAGACCGTTACCGACACCATTTCCATCCGTGGCGCCGAGATCGTCGAAACCCTTTCCAGCCGCTCCACTGAAGTTGCGGAGATTCTGCGCGGTACGGGCGAGAGTATTGTGGTCGATCTGTCTCTGCGTGGTGGTGAGATCGCATCCAAACTCGACGAAACTGCCGGCACGCTCACGGAGACCATCTCCGTTCGCGGCGGTGAACTTGCCGAGAAATTCGACACCATTTCCGAGCGCATCTACAACGCCATTTCCATCAATGGCGCCGAGCTGGACGAGCGTCTGGCAGCCCGCAGCAACGAGATGGCGACCATTCTGGAACAGCAGACCGTCGGTTTCCGCGACACACTGGAAGGCGTTTCCAGCCAGTTTGCGGCCGGCCTCGGCGAACAGACGGGTACCCTCACCCTCAAGCTGGCTGAAACCGGAACCCAGCTTGCCGAACTGATTGGCAGCCGCGGCGACCGGGTTACGGGCGACATCAACGAAATCAGCGGCAAGATCGCAGAAACGCTTGAAGTTCGCGGTCAGGCCCTGCAGGACGGACTTTCTACCCGCCTCAGCGAGCTTGAAACCATCGTCACCGATCGCGGTGGCCAGCTGATTGATGCCTTCGACACCAAGACACTCCTGCTTTCCGAAGCACTGGATTCCCGGCTGTCGACGCTCGATACGACGTTTGCCGCCAGGATCGACGCGATGGACGCTTCGCTCGGCGATCGCATCACAACCATGGACACGTCCCTGGATCAGAAATACGCGGCCATCGACGCGACGCTCAACGAGCGGATCAGCACGATGGATACATCGCTGGAACAACGCTTCACGGCGATCGACGCAACCATGAGCGAGCGCATCGCGACCATGGATACATCTCTGGAAAGCCGCCTGACATCGATGGATTCCTCCCTCGAAAACCGGTTCTCCATGATGGATTCCACCCTGATCGAGCGCATCGCGACCATGGACAACTCGCTTGAAACCCGCTTCTCCTCGGTGGATGCGACATTGACCGAGCGTATTGCAACCATGGATACCACGCTTGAGAGCCGGCTGGCTTCGGTCGACACAACGCTGACAGAGCGTGTCTCAACACTGGACACCACGCTTGAAAGCCGCTTCGCTGCAATGGATGCAACACTCGATGGTCGCGTCACCACGATTGATGCTTCCCTGGGCGAACGTATCGCGACAATGGATGCGGCCCTTGGTAGCCACATCAACACGCTGGACCTGACGCTTGACCAGCGAACTGCGGCGTTCGAGGCCACGCTGGAGACGCGGACGCAGATCCTCGCAGAGGCAATCGAGCACCGCACGACGGGCATCAGCGACGCGTTGGAAGAAAAGACCCGCAACATCACCGACGTTCTGGCAGATCGGTCCGACGCAATCACACTGCAACTCGGACAGCGGATCGAGGCAGCAGGCAATACACTTGCGGACCGCGCTGAAGAAATCGGCCAGACCCTGTCGACACGCGTCGACGGCGCTGCAACATCGATGGCGGAAAAGGCGGAACTGCTATCAGCTTCCATGACCAGCGGTACAGATCGGATCGACGAAACGCTCGACGCTAGGGCGCGTCAGATCTCCGAGACCCTGATCACCAGAACCAAGGAAATCGCCAAGGCCTTTGTTGAAGGTCAGGACGAAATGACCTCTGCCCTCGACAACCGACTGGAGGAAGCCGGCAATGTTCTGGGTAAACAGAGCGAACAGCTGACGGATTCCCTTTCGGAGCGCATTGCTGAGATCAACGTGTCGCTTGGTGCAAAGGTCTTCGAGGTCGCTGAAACCCTCGACAGCCGGGCAACGCAGCTTGAAACTCTGCTTAATGAGCGCCTGGAGAGCATTTCCGGCACCCTCACCGGTGAAAGCGAACGCGCCCGTGACATTCTAACGGCCGTGATCTCGGAAGCCGGTGCCACCCTGTCCACGGAAAGCACGCGTCTGCGTGACGTTGTGCAGGAAGCCATCACGGGCGCGGTTCAAACCTTGTCCGAAGAACGCACCAGAACAGTTGAAATCGTTGACGGCGCTCTCAGCCAGGCTACGGAAAAACTATCCGGCGAAGGCGATCGCATGCGCCAGATCGTTCTGGGCTCCGTTGGTGAAGCCCGCGGCGTTCTGGTTGGCGAAAGCCAGAAAGCGGCTGATGCAATCAACTCCGCTATGGAACAGGCTACCGGCACTATGTCCGGCGAAAGCAGCCGTATCCGCGAACTGGTTCTGTCTGCTGTTGGCGAGGCAGCCCGTGCAATGGCTGCAGAGAGCGAAAACGCTCGCACCCTTTATGCCGGAACCCTTGCCGAGTTCACGGGCTCGCTGACGGGAGAAAGCGACAAGGTTCGCAATGAGCTTTCAGGCCTGATTGCAGAGATCTCCGGCAACCTGTCGGCAGAAAGCGAACAGGCTCGCATGACGCTCGCCAAAACCCTGGAAGAAATCCGGGGCCAGATGTCAAACGAAGCCGGCATGGTCCGCTCCCGCGTCAACAGCGCGGTTACGGAAGCCGCCGAACTTCTGGTCGGTCGCGGCAACGAAGTCGCGTCCGAACTGCTTGACAAGGCGACAACGCTTAACGAGGCCTTCGGTGCCCGTTCCGGCGAGCTGGCCAAGATTGTCGGGACCGACGGCAACGAGCTGATCAGCGCCATCGAAATGCGCGCCAATGACCTGACTGGCCGCCTGTCGGAAGTCCACGGCGCCATCCTGGACGCAATCACCGTCAAGGGCCGCGACGTTACAGAGACCTTCGCTCACACCGGTCTCGATGCCACCCGCTCGCTTGTGGAAGCAGGCGACCGGATCGTCGCAAGCATCAACGAGCGCAGCGATCAGGCGACAACACTGCTCAGCGACACCAAACGTCGCCTGGAGGCAGACGTTACCGAGATCCTCAATAAAATCGAGGAGTCCAACGTCAACCTGCAGAACATCGTCTCGTCCGCGGGTGAAAACCTCAACGAGGTCGAAGGCAATCTGGCGCGCCGTGCCGGTGAGTTCCGTTCCGCTGTGGACCGGGCCGTCACGGAAACCAATGCAACGACCACATTGATCACCGAACAGGTCGGCAATCTGCGTGATGTCACCACAACGACCCTTGCAGATGTCCAGAATCTGACCAGCCGCTTCAGCGATCAGTCCGAAGAGCTGACCAGAGCGGCCCGTCATCTGGAAGAAACCAATCGCACGGTCGAAGGACGCGTCACCGAGCGCCGTACGGCCATCGAAGACGTTGCCGATACGCTTCTTGCAAAAACCGAAGCTGTCGACACGCTGATGCGGTCCTTCACGCAGACGTTGTCCGAAACTCTTGAAACGGCAGACGACAAGGCCCGCGATGCGGCGACCATGCTGAGCGCGGCCGCCGAGGCTGCGTCCAAGCAGGTGTCCGAACAGTTTGAATCCATGCGCCTGACCGCCGGTATGGAAGGTCAGAAGGCACGCGATGCGATCCGTTCGGCACAGGACGACATCATTGCGGAAATGTCCCGCACGGTGACCGATGCTTCGGAACGTTTCAACGATGCGGCAACCCGCATGCGTGACGTTGCCCGCGACGTCCATCGTGAATTGGAAGCAACCCGCAACGAACTGAAACAGGGCGTTCTCAACCTGCCGGATGAAGCTGAGGAATCCTCTGCGGCACTGCGCAAGGTCGTCAATGAACAGATCCGCGCTTTGACCGAACTGTCCGAGATCGTTGCCAAGCAGTCCAACACCCTGGACATTTCCCGGCCGCAAGCTCAGGCGGCAGCGGCAAGTGTTGCCCCGGCTCCGCAGCCGCAACCGTCACCGGCCGCCAGTTTCGCGCCCGTTGCCCCTGCCCGCCAACAGGCACCGGCAACCGAACCGCGTCCGGCAGCCAATCGTCCGGCCGAGCCCCGCCGCCAACAGCCTTCACAGGCTGACAATGGCGGATCCAAGGGCAAGGGCTGGGTGGCAGACCTGTTGCGCCGCGCATCCAGTGACGACGATGCCAGCAGCGATACCGAACAGGCCAGAACACCGCTCCAAACGGTCGAAAGCCTGAACTCGCTGTCGGTCGACATCGCCCGTGCCATCGATCATGAGACCTTCATTGATCTTTGGAACCGGTACCGAAACGGCGAGCGCCATGTGTTCACCCGCCGTCTCTACACCCTCCAGGGGCAGCAGACCTTTGACGAGATCCGTCAGAAATATGCCCGTGACCCCGAGTTCCGCACGGCCGTCGAGCGGTATGTGGCAGACTTCGAGCAGCTCCTGGCCCAGGTATCGCGCAACGACCGGGACAATATGCTGGGCCAGACCTACCTGACCTCTGACACAGGCAAGGTCTACACCATGCTCGCCCACGCAAGCGGCCGTCTCGACTAACGGGCAAGCAATGAACGACAAAAGGCGGCCTCGAGGCCGCCTTTTTTGTTTCTACCGGTTCACGGATCAGGCTGAAATCCATCCCGGAACGCAGGTGAACTTTATTTAAGTGGTCGAAATGCCCTCTTTGCAATCTGGCCACCCGTGCGAAGGCGGTGTTCCAGTGAACACCGAATTCAACTCAATGCCGGGATTTCTAGATCCCGGATCTCCGCTGCGTTGTGTCCGGGATGGCAAACTGCTTCGGGCATCCTTCGTCCCCTGGACGGACAATAATTTCAGGCAAGGAGCGAGCCACGACATTGGAATCTTGAACACGTTCCTTTGAAAGGCCCACAGGTCAGACTCCAGCGTCATCGGCAGAGCCAGTCAGATTGTCCCTGATCCTTTGCGCCACGGCCAGAAATTCCGAGATCTCGGTCTTCCCCAGGCCCTCAAGCATTTTACACTCTACCGCGAGCAGCTTTGGCGCAAGATCCTGATAGACCGCCCTGCCCTCGTCAGAGAGCTGCAACAGAAAACTGCGACCATCGGCGTTGTTCGCCTCGCGCCTCAGAAAGCCCCTTTCTTCCATCCGCTTGACCGCACGGCTGACCACCACCTTGTCCATGCTCGAGCGGGCAACGATCTCCGTTGCCTGCAGCCCACCGGAGGCTGCCCCAAGAATGGCCATGGTCCGCCACTCGGCGGGCATCATTCCGTAATCGCGCTGATAGACGACTGACAGTGCATTTGAAACATCAGTTGCAAAGACGCGCACCAGATACGGAAAGAACTTCTCAAGCACAAATTCAGACCCTTGGTGACCTTCGATCTTCGGTGGCAGGTCCCCCTTGGCAGCGACGTCGTTGTCCGTTCGGTTCGGCTTGCTCATGGAATCTCAGCTTGCTTCTTTTGGGTTACATCGTGATTTTAAGATTGACTTAGTTTCATTTGCAACTATTTTCGTGAAATATGTTCTGAAATCGTGATTGTGCAGTCAATGCTCCGCTTTCAGACGGCATATGGGAGGAGAAAACTGTGAAACCGATCAAGTCTATTTCTATTCTGGCAGGGCTGACTGCCACCGCCTTGACCACCATGATCGCCGGTGCTTCATCAGAAGAGCTGGTGTTGTCATCCTGGCTTCCGCCGAAACACCCGATCGTGACCGGCGTCATGCAGCCCTGGGCAGATCAGGTTGAGGAAGCCACCGAAGGCCGCGTGACCGTGCGCATACTGCCAAAACCGCTCGGCCCGCCGCCGGCTCACTATGATTTGGCAGCAGACGGTGTTGCAGACATCACCTACGGACTGCATTCCTTTACCAAGGATGACCGTTTCCTGCGTTCGCGCATCGGCCAGTTCTCTTTCATTGCAGACAACGCAACCGACGGATCCAAAGCCTACTGGGACGTCTACGGTGGTAAACTGGATGCTCAAGGCGAACACGAAGGGACCAAGCTTCTCGGCCTCTGGATCCATGGACCGGGCATGTTCCACAACAACCAGCGCAAGATCGAAAACCCGGAAGATGTCTCGGGCCTGAAAATCCGGACGCCTGGCGGCTACATCGCCGACCTGTCACAAGATCTTGGCATCACCACCCAGTTCATGGGACCGGGCGAAGTCTACGAAAAGCTGTCCCGCGGCGTTATTGACGGGGTCACCTTCCCGATGGAAGCCCTGCAGGCGTTCAAGCTCACGGACTATGTCAAATACTCCATGAAAGTCCCCGGCGGCATCTACAACACGTCCTGGTTCATGGTCATGAACGAAGACATCTGGGATGGCCTGTCCGCGGAAGATCAGGCGGCCATTGAAAAAGTCTCCGGCGCAGCCCTGGCAGAACTGGCAGGCGGTGTCTGGGACGCGGCCGATACGCGCGGCGCAGATTACATCGCCGACAAGGAAGTCGAGGTTTATGACGCTCCCGAGCCCGTCCTTGCGAAAATCAAGGAACTTGCAGCCAAACACGAAGGCACCTGGGCCGATGCGGTCAAGGAGACAGGGTTCGACGGTGCAGCGGCGCTGAGCGAAATGCGGACCCAGACCGGCGTTTCAAACTGATCATGACACCTGTCCCCTCAAAACCAGCTTCGGGCCGGATCGCAAAGATCCGGCGCGGAGCCACTTTTCTACTGGGTCTTGCCTGTCTCCTGGTAATGTCTGCGATGATCGGCCTGACATGTGTGGATGTTATTGCCAGATATGTCTTCAACAGCCCGGTCAGCGGTGCCTATGAACTCACGCAGCTGTTGCTGGCATCTCTTATTTTCCTGGCGCTCCCGCTGACCACGGCGGCAGGCGAACATATCGAAGTTGAGCTTCTGGATGGTCTTAAAAGCCATTTTCTGAAGCGGATCGGAACAGCACTTGCCGGGATCACCACCGTTGCGGTCTTTGCGATCATTGCGATTGAACTGCTGGAGCATGCCGACAAGCTGCAGCGGCGCGAGCAGGTAACGGACTCACTCGAAATTCCGCTTTATCTGATCGGATGGCTCGGAGCCGCCTCTTTTTCGATCTCGGCCATCACGGCCATTTTCTGGTCCCTTAAACGTTTCCAAAATAAGGCCTGACGCGTGCTGGAAGCTCTGATTGGTTTTGTTGCGCTGTTCGCCCTGGTGTTGCTGCGCGTCCCCATCGCTGTCGCAATGATTATAGTCGGAACTGCCGGCTTTGCGGCTTTGCGCAACTGGAACGCCGCGTTGAACCTGCTTGGCAATGCTGCATTCGACACCGGCTTGTCCTTCACCCTGTCGGTTATTCCGCTATTCATCCTGATGGGTAATCTCCTGACAATCTCTGGTGTCAGTCAGTCGCTTTTCAGCACTGCGCATCGCATGCTGCATCGCCTGCCGGGCGGTCTTGCCATGGCTTCAATCGTCGCCTGTGGCGGGTTTTCCGCGGTCTGCGGCTCGTCGCTGGCAACAGCCGCAACCATGTCCAAGGTGGCCATGCCGTCGATGCGCAAGGCCGGTTACGCGGACAGTCTGGCAACCGGTTCGATCGCCGCCGGCGGTACCCTGGGCATTCTGATCCCGCCGAGCGTCATATTGATCATCTATGGCCTTCTGACCGAAGCAGATATCGGCAAACTGTTCATTGCCGGCATCATTCCCGGTCTGCTCGGGGTCCTGTTCTATCTTGCAGCCGTTTACGTTACGGTCCTTTTCAAACCATCCCTTGCCCCTACGGATCATGAAGACATTCCTTTGGAAAGAAAGGACCTGTGGGGCGTTCTGTCGGTTGTCGGTCTTTTCGCCGTGATCATGGTCGGTATCTATGGCGGCTTCTTCACGCCGACCGAGGCAGCCGGGATCGGCGCGGCGACCGCCCTTGTAATCGCATTCGCATCCGGCGGTCTGACTTTCAAGAAACTGTTTACAGCCGGGCTCAACTGCGCCCGCACGACAGCGATGATCTTTGCCATCATCATCGGCGCTGAAGTCTTTTCCAACTTCATCAGCTATGCCGGGGTGCCTGATGCTCTTCTGAACTTTGTTCAGTCGCTGGATGTAAATGCGTATGTGGTGATGCTGGTTCTGGTGCTGATTTACGTGCTGCTGGGTGCAGTGCTTGAAAGCCTCTCCATGATCCTACTCACCGTTCCGGTGTTCTTTCCGCTTGTGACGTCTCTTGATTTCGGCACCGGCATCCTGAGCGATCCGGAAATGGTTCTGATCTGGTTCGGGATCGTGGTGGTGGTGGTGACCGAGATCAGCCTGATCTCCCCACCGATCGGCCTGAATGTCTTCGTTCTGCGCTCGGTTCTGACCGACGTGCCTCTCAGAACCATGTTCGCCGGCATTGTCCCCTTCTGGGTGGCAGACATCCTCAGGCTGGCCCTGCTGATCGCAGTTCCGGCGCTGTCACTGATGTTGATCTGATTAAATGCCAGGATAGGTCCGGAACGCCTCAAACGTTCTGGATCGTCCACGCGGCCATTTCCGCAAAAACACGGTCGGCTGAAGCGTTCATCGCCTCAACAGCCTTCTCGACAGATGTGCTGCCCGCAGGTGTTTCGGCCCGGAACACCTTGGTCGCGACGGTGCGGCCATTGCGGTCGTTGACAACCCTTGCGGAAATCTCGACGACACCGCGACTGGCACCCCCGACCTGAAGTTCAAACGCGCGGATTTCGGTCTGAAGCTGGTAGTCGATCAAAAGCCCATCACCCGGCAAACCGACACCACGCAAGCGTCCTGTGTTCTGCAACGTTTCCTGAAGTTTCGCCTGAACAACATTCGGAAGTGTGTCGGCCCAGGCCGATTTGGGGAAGTAGCTGTAGACCGGTCCACGGTCGACGACCGCAATATAGCTTGTGTCGAGTGCCTTGAGAGCGCGCGGTGGTGCAACAAGGACCTGAACCCGGCTGGATCGACCCTGCAGGCCACCGACATCCGCAGCCCCCAGGCTGTAATAGGCCGAGGGTGTCGCACTGGTGCAAGCGGAGACCATCACGCCAAGCCCGAGAGCGCTCAAGACGCCCCTGCGGGTCATGCCTGTGGTTGCCTTCGTCATTCGCCCCTACCCCCAACAACTCATTTCAATCACCGCCGCCGTCCGCCGGAATAAGTCGGTACATCTTCACCGCCGAAGATCACCCGATTCGGGCTGCGTTCAAAGCTTTCGACCGCGCGCTGGATCGAGATAAGCGTCCGGTTGAACTGGGCCAGGCTCGCCGTCAGGTCGGCCGATCCTTGCGTTGCGAATTTGGACAGCCCTCCGGCAATGGAATCTGCACGGCTCTCGAAGGCCACCGCCACCTTCCGGATCGCCTGTGCGGCAAGCGTTGCTTCCTTGATCAGGCCTTCGCCGTCGCCATCCACCATGGTCGACACTTTTTCGACCAGGCTTTCGACACGTACAGAGGTTGCGTTCAACGTTGCCGTCATCTGCTTGGCATCGGTTATGATCTGGTCAACATCCGGTGTCCGTTTGGAAAGATTGTCCGTCATCTCCTGAACATTGTCGGCAGCCTGGCGCGCACTCTGAAGGATCGCCGGAATACCGTCCTGCTGATCGGCAAGACCGGATGCCGCGGTTTCGACAGATCCGACAATGTTGGCGACTTTTTCAGGATCGACGGCCTTCAACAGATCATCCGCCGTCTGCAGCGTTTCAGCAAAGCGCTCTGCTGCGGCCTGAACATCCGTGATCAGGGCCGCAATCCGGTCATCCTGTCCACGAACGGTCGCCGACACCGCTTCGAAATTCTGAACCGTCGATTTGGTTGAGGCGATGATCTCGTTGATCTCGCCCTGCTGATTGTTCAGATTGTCGATGATATCGGCGACACCGTCTACCGCACTGCCGACACGCTGCGGATCAACGCTTGCCAGGAATTCATCGACGCGCAGAAGAGACACGTTAAGACCGGCTGTGAAACTGTCGACGGAGGCAACAACCTGTTCGATCTGCAACGGATCAATGGCCGCGGCAATTTCGACACCACGGCTCATGATGGCATCGACTTTTAACACCACTTCCCGACTGCCATCCAGAATGTCGGAGATTGCACCTTCGCGCTGCTGAACCGTTTCGACAATGTCATTGACGTTCTGCATGGTTTCGCTGGTTGCGGTAATCAGTTTTTCAATGTCGCCCGAACGTTTCTGAAGAACCTCACCCAGAGCCGACGCTCCCTTCATGACTTCTTCAACGTCTTCTGGCTTCACAGCTTTGACAATGTTCTGAACATGTCCGAGACCGTCATTCAGCCGTTTGGTGAAGTCTTCGAGTTCCTTCGCTGCATTCTGGGCATCCGACATCAGAAGATCGATGTCGTTGCTCGCATCTCCCAGGCTGGCGGAAAATTTCTGCAGGTCATCGACGATTGCAGTGACCTTGTCTGACGGGACTGCGGCCAGAAGCCGTTCCCCTTGATCAACCAGCTTTTCAAGACGACCGGACAGGCTGGAAAAAGCCTCCGATGCCTTGCCGATGCTGGCCATGAAGTCCTTCACCCCATCGGAGTTCGCCGCCAGAGCAGCGGAAAATGTCTCGACGTTGCCAAGTGTCTTGGTAATGACCGGCCCATTGTCCTTGAGCAGATCATCAATGGTTTTCATCGTCGAATCCGCACGTTTCAATACATCTCGCGCCCCGTCGACAATGTCGTCGAAAAACGACCGCTCCGCATAAATGACAGGAACTGCGCCATTTTCGCTATCTGCGCTAAGCAGCAACGGCGACGAAGAGGTGCCTCCGCTCAGATCAACATAGGCAACGCCCGTCAGACCAGTGAAATTCAAAGTGGCCTTGGTATCTTTGCGCAAGGGAGTGCTTGGCTTGATGCCGACCGTTGCCACAACCTTGGTCGGGTCGTCCGGCGCAAAATCCAGCGATTTGACATCGCCGACCTTGATACCGTTGAACAGCACCTGGCCACCGACGGGAAGTCCTGTCACCGGTCCGGGATAGACGATCTTGAGCGGCACATTCTGACGGGATTCAGCTGTCACGGCGAGCCAGTACACGAAGCCGAAAGCGCCGATCAGGATGGCTACCATGAAAGCACCGATCAGAATGTAATTCGCGCGGGTTTCCATTCAGTCCAACCTATACTCGGCGCATTGCCCGTTCACCCCTGAAATAAGATTTAATCCAGGGATCGTCGTTTTTCATCATTTCATCCAGTGTTCCGATGGCCAGAACACGCTTATTCCCAAGAACTGCAATGCGATCGCAGATAGAATGCAGGCTATCGAGATCATGTGTGACCATATAGACGGTCAATCCAAGGGTCGAACTGAGATTTGCAATCAGCGAATCAAAGGCTGCCGCCCCGATCGGGTCGAGCCCTGAGGTCGGCTCGTCCAGAAACACCAAATCCGGGTCCAGTGCAAGTGCGCGCGCCAGGCTCGCTCGCTTGACCATGCCGCCGGAGAGTTCCGCAGGCAGTTTGTCCGCAGCATCCTGAGGTAGGCCCACCAGTTCAAGCTTCAATGTCGCCAGCTCATCCATCAGCTCGGGCGACAGATTCAGGTACTCGCGCATCGGCACCTGAATATTCTGCTTGACCGTCAGCGAAGAAAACAAGGCACCTTGCTGAAACAGGACACCCCAACGGCGTTCGATCGCCTTGCGCTCCTGGGCGTTGGCGGTCGACAAATCATGTCCGAAAACCGAAATCGACCCGGATCGTTTGGGTGTCAGCCCGAGAATCGTGCGCATCAACACCGATTTACCGGTACCGGACCCACCGACAAACCCGAGAACTTCTCCACGGCGCACATCCAGGCTGAGATCCTGAAGGATGATTTTGCTGCCGAACCCGACCGTGACATCGCGCACCGAAAGCACGTTTTCCGAACCGTCGGCCGTTGAAGCGGCGTGATCTGCAATGTCTTGGGTTTCGGTCAATGCCATAAAGAAGATCACACTCCGATGGCGGCAAAAAACACCGCGAAAATACCGTCCACGACAATCACCAGGAAGATCGCCTTCACGACGGACATGGTGGTGTGACGGCCGAGAGATTCGGACGACCCTTCCACTTTCAACCCTTCCACGCAGGCGATCAATCCCACGATCAGGGCCATGAATGGTGCCTTTACAAGCCCGACAACCAGCGTTTCCATCGTAATGGCAGCCTGAAGCTGTGTCAGAAAGGCAGCCGGTGGAATATCCAGATATGCCCAGGTAATCAGACCAGACCCGAAAAGAGCCGCAATATCCGCGATAAACGTGAGGATCGGCAACGCGATCATGAGCGCTAAAATACGCGGAAGCACAAGGACTTCCGTCACGCTCAGACCGATCACATGCAATGCGTCTATCTCTTCCTGCATGCGCATGGATCCGAGTTCCGCCGTGAAGGCCGACCCGGATCGACCGGCGACCATGATCGCCGTCAGAATCACCCCGATTTCCCGCAGGACCAGAATACCGGCAAGGTCGACAACAAAGATGTCGGCGCCAAACTGCTTGAGATAAAAGCCGCCTTGCTGGGAAATGATTGCGCCGATCAGGAAACTCATCAGAGCGACGATCGGCACAGCTCCGATGCAACTCTTGTCGAACTGCACGGCGATCGAAATACTGCGCAGACGCTTTGGTTGCAGCAGCACCGTGGACATGACAAGCCCCAGCGAGCCGAGAATATGCAGCATCGCCAGGCCGTCTTTGTAAACGTCCACCATCTGCCGGCCGGTCGCCTCCAGGAAACCGGCGATCGAAAATCCGTTTCGTTCCGGCTTGTAGCTTGGCGGATGGTGCTGTTCGATCTCGTCGAACAGCATCTGGCGCACGGGCGATACACCAGTCAGACCGACCTTTCGACCTGAAAACTCAAGGCGACCTCGTGTGCGGTGGATGAGCCACGCGCCACTTGTGTCCAGATGTTCGATCTTTGAAACGTCGATGCAGGTCAGCCTGTCCTTGGCAAGATCCAGTTTGCCGAGCTCGGTTTCCGCATCCCCGATGGTGCTGACGGTCCAGTCTCCCGAGAGCGCAAGGAACTGATGATCGGACCCATCCGCCTCCAGTTGCATCTCTGGCGCAATGTTTTTTTCCAAGAATGCCATTCAGGAGAGTTGCCTCTTGCCGCTTGTTCTACAACCCTCGTATACCTGATGGACAAGTTTAACGTCCAGCAGCCACTTGAAAGCTTTGTCCATGGAAATTGCGCGTCCCTATCTTTTGTTCCTTGGTGATGTCCCCGATACCCTGGCGGCAAAAACCGCAATCGGCATCGTGGACTGGCGCAGAGACTGGTGTATCGGTCAGGTTCGCCTTCCCGGTTGTGTCGCCGATACCGGGCTTTCCGATATGACCATCCCTGAAGGAGCATCGGCCGGGGCAAGAACGCTGATCATAGGCGCGGTGAATGCCGGCGGCCGGCTTCCCGACCACTGGATCGCCTCGATCGTCGAAGCGCTGGAAGCAGGTCTCGACGTTGCCTCAGGTCTCCATGTCAGATTGAGCGATTTTCCCGAAATCAGGCAAGCAGCCGAAAAACACGGCTGTCAGCTGCATGACGTTCGCCACAACTCCATGAGTTTTGCCACCGGCAAAGGCACCAAACGTCCGGGAAAACGTATTCTCGCCGTAGGAACCGATTGTTCGGTCGGCAAGAAATATACAGCCCTTGCCATGGACAAGGCCATGAATGAGCGCGGTTACAAGAGTTCCTTCTGCGCAACCGGCCAGACCGGCGTTTTCATTTCCGGTCGTGGGGTTGCGCTTGACGCGGTTGTTGCCGACTTCATTTCAGGTGCCGCCGAATGGCTGTCTCCGGCAACTGACGAAGATCACTGGCAAATTGTCGAAGGTCAGGGTTCCCTGTTCCACCCCTCGTTTGCCGGTGTGACGCTTGGACTGCTGCACGGCTCCCAGCCGGACGGCTTCATTGTCTGTCATGAACCGACCCGAACGACGATGCGCGGAGTGGAAACACCGCTGCCGACGATCCAACAAGTTATCGACATGACCATTCAGTGTGGCCAATTGACCAATCCGGACATCCGCTGTGTCGGTATCGCTGTTAACACGACCGCACTCGATGACGACGAAGCACTCGCTTATCTGGCAAAGGTTGGTGAAAAGCACGGCCTGCCGGCAACCGATCCGGTACGATACGGAATGGAAGCGATTGTGGACAAGGTATCCGCGGAGTTTGGAACACCATGAGTCTTGCCGTCGAAATTACCGCTGAACGATTCGAGATCGCTGGCGGCTTCACGATCTCCCGTGGTTCACGCACGCATGCGCAAGTCGTTGTGGTTTCCCTAAACGATGGAATGCATTTCGGGCGCGGCGAGTGCGTTCCTTATCCACGCTACGGTGAATCGCTCGAAAGCGTGCAGACCCAGATCGAGGAAATCACACCGCTTTTGAAAGAAGGACTGTCCCGGGTGGCATTGCTTGAGGCAATGCCGGCAGGTGCTGCCCGCAACGCGGTTGACTGCGCTCTCTGGGATCTGGAAGCCAAACAAACAGGAAAAAGCGCATCTGAACTTGCCGGCATCGGTGAATTGAAGCCGGTAACCACTGCCTTCACCATAAGTGTCGGCACCCCGGAAACGATGGCCGAAAAGACCCGTGCGGCGGCACATCGGCCGCTTCTGAAGGTCAAACTGGCGGGTCCAGGCGATGACGAGCGGATTTCAGCGGTTCGCCATGCCGCCCCTGACAGCACACTTGTGGTTGATGCAAATGAAGCCTGGGATGACAGCTGCTTTGAAAAAAACATGGCTGCGTGTCAGGCGGCAGGCGTTGCCCTGATTGAACAACCCCTGCCTTCAAAGGCAGATGGTCTTCTTGCCGAAATCGAACGATCCGTCACGATTTGCGCCGACGAAAGTCTTCACCCGGGCAAAAGCCTCGATGGGCTGCGGGAGAAGTACGACGCCGTCAATATCAAGCTCGACAAGGCCGGTGGTCTGACCGAAGCCTTGAAACTCTTCGAGGAAGCCAGGGCTGCCGACTTCAAGATCATGATCGGTTGCATGCTCGGAACCTCCCTCGCGATGGCCCCTGCTGTCCTGGTGGCACAGCACGCGGATTTCGTGGATCTCGACGGGCCGTTGCTGCTTTCTGAAGATCGGTCACCGGGATTGATATTTGAAGGCAGTGTGCTTTATCCGCCGGTCCCTGCGCTCTGGGGCTAAGACCGCTTATGCGTTAGAGGCGGTGTTTTCTCAAACTGCCTCTGCCATGCGCCGGCGCACAAGTGGCGTCAGCACAAGCATTGCAACAACGCCGACTACCGATGCAGCTGCCATGACATAGAACGGCGCGTCGGGATTGGCATCGAAAAGTTCGCCGGAAACGCTGAGGCCGATTGCCATCTGGATGCCGATGGAGGTTGCCAGAAGGCCCTGACCTGTCCCGGCCCAACGGCTCGGAACGACCTTGGCCAGAATAGCAACTGCGCCAAGATGCGACGCGCCGAAAGTCAGACCATGCAGAAGCTGAAGCGCGGCCATCGAGCCCAATGTGTCGGCAAAGGGAAACAGCCCCCAACGCACTATCGCGGCCAGACCGGCAACGACCAGAAATACCGGCGGATCAAACCGCAGGGCCAACTTACCGGCGATTGTGAAAAGGGCGATTTCTGCTACGACCCCCGTTGCCCAGAGGACACCGATAGCAAAGTCCGGCACATCCATCGCCTGCCAGTAGATCGTGCCAAAGCCGTAAAACGCCGCATGCGTTGCCTGAAACAGTCCCAGCACGCCAAGAACAGGCCAGAACCAGACATGTTTGAACGGCGCTTCCGATTCGGCTGCTGAAGTATCGGTGTGCCGGTCATCTCGTTGCTGTCGTGGCAAGGACATCGCAACCACGCCCGTCAAGACAGCCGCCAAGGCAATCAGAACCAGGATCAGCCAGGACGAAGTGGCCGCGGCAAAGGCTCCTCCGACCAGATTGGCCGCAACAAATCCGGCTGACCCCCATAATCGCATGCGGGCATAGTCAGCACCTTCATTGCGCGCGACATCCAATGCATAGGCATCGCTGAGCGGCAAGACTGGAGCCTTGATGATCATGTAGCCAATGACGGACACCGACACGACTGCGAGACCACCTGGAACAGAAAAGAATGCAATGAACGCTGCGCCGATCAGCGAATAGACGAGGATCAGCAATCGCCTCTGGCCTGTCCGGTCCGCAACATTGGAAAGAATCGGGCTTGCCGCAATTCGGGCAATCGTGCCCGCACCCAGAATAAAGCCGATTTCCGCTGCACTCAGTCCCCGTCCCTCCAGAACCACCGGAAAAAACGGCAGAAAGAGGCCAAAACCAAAAAAGTGAACCGCAAACAATGCGGACACCCGAGTTCCGATGCTGGAGGTGGTTTTGATCATGGAAATATTGTCAAGGTTTGGGCCTCAAGGAATGTTAACGATTTTCACCTTACCTTTGAGGCGAAGTTGTCCGTGTTACGGCAACAAACGACCCTTAGGCAAGTTGAGATTCGCGGCCATATGAAAGCGGAAGCATTACAGGAAGAGCCAGGGCTGATCGGCGAAGCCGAATATCAGACTCTTGAACAAACCCTGATGGAATCCGACCGCGGGCGTCGGTTCCTGAAGGAATTCCTCAATCGTCACCACACTCCGGAAACAACGGAAATCCTGACCGCGATCCAGCGGCTGGAAAAAGTCGTGACACGGCAGCGCAAAGTCCCGGACCTCGACAAGATCCGTCTCGACATTGCCGATATGCACGAGGCGATCGAACGGACAAAAGCCGAAATCGCCAACATCAAGGCCGAGGAAGACGAAAGCAATCGCTTTATGGATGCCTCGCATGAGCTTGACGCCATCGTGACGCAGACCGAAGGGGCGACCCAGTCCATTCTTGAAGCGGCCGAGCAGATCCAGGAAAAAGCCTGGGTTTTGCGGGAAAACGGTGCCGATGATGCCGCCTGTGATGACATCGATGCCAAGGCGACGGAAATCTTCATGGCCTGCTCCTTCCAGGATCTGACGGGCCAGCGCACCAACAAGGTTGTCCAGGTCCTGCGCTATCTCGAAAGCCGCATCAACCTGATGATCAACATCTGGGGCATTGAGGAGCTGGATGCTGATGATGAGGCAGGTCCCGTCGACAGCCGACCGGATGCCCACCTCCTGAACGGCCCGCAGCTCGAAGGCGGAGGTGTATGCCAGAACAGTGTCGATGAGCTGATGTCTGTCAGTGACGACGTGTTCAATGCAGCAATGGAAGAAACCAACGCTGACGCTGCGGTCGAACCACCGGTGACAGTCGCAGAGGTCGACAATGACGCGGACGTTGACGCCATCATGGCGAGCGACGCCGACATAGATGCGATCATGGCTGGTGGCGACGAACCTATGGACGCCGCTGCAATCGACGATATGTTCGCAGCATCCCCGCTTGAAGAAGAGGTCCATGCCACCTCTGACGACGATGACCAAATTGCGGCTGCCAACCTTGACGCCACGCTCGACGAAGCCGCAATCGAAAAACTGTTCGACAGCGAAGCCGAAACGGTCGCTGAAGAAGCCGATGCGGATGCTGAGTGGGAAATGACCGAAGAAGCTTCGGAAGAAGAAGGTAGCGACCCACTGCAGCAACTTTCGGAAGCAGAACGTCAGGCACTCTTCAACTGATCGAACCGATCGAAAGCACAAAAGGCGTTGCCGATGGCAGCGCCTTTTTGTTATCGGGGATCAGGCACAACCATCTTACTTTTTGAATTGGCGCATAACAGGCAGTTCGGGTCTTGACCGCCAGGTACAGAAACCGCCAGATAGTTCCGCACGCGACTGGCGATTGAGATGGAGCACCATCGGGAAGCGTACATGGATTGAGCCGTTCGCCTGGGCCATTGGAGATATCCAATCAACTTCCCCAGGGAGCGCCCAGATGCAAGCGACTGACATTGACGGCAAAGCTTACGCCGACAACCTATCCAACCGTATTTCCTCCATTCTCCCCTCTTTTGAAAATCGAACTGGTAGAATGCCCGGACTGGCCGTCGTTCTGGTCGGCTCTGATCCAGCAAGCGAAATCTATGTGCGTAGCAAAAACCGCAAAGCACAGAACCTGGGAATGGAGAGTTTCGTATACACGCTTGCCGAAACCACAAGCCAATCAGACCTTCTGACGCATATTGAGGCTCTGAATGCCGATGACCGGGTTGATGGTATTTTGGTGCAACTTCCGCTGCCCGCCCATCTCGATGAAATGGAAGTGATCAATGCGATCGATCCTGACAAAGATGTCGACGGATTGCACCCGGTAAATTCCGGACGCCTCCTGGCAGGATGTCCGGGTTTTGTGTCCTGCACCCCGCTTGGGTGTCTGATGCTGTTGCGCGATCACCTCGGCAAGTTGGCTGGAATGGACGCCATCGTGATCGGGCGTTCAATTCTCGTTGGCAAGCCTATGGCTCAGCTTCTGTTGAACGAAAACTGCACTGTCACATGCGCACATTCCAGAACAGAACAACTGGCACAAAAAGCGCGGCAGGCCGATATCGTAGTCTCGGCTGTTGGCAAGGCCGGATTTGTCAAGGAAGACTGGATCAAGCCCGGGGCGACAATAATTGACGTCGGCACAACAAAAGTCGTGATTGACGGTCGAAAGCGGCTTCTCGGCGATGTGGACTATCAAGCCGTCAGGGAAATTGCAGGGGCGATTACCCCCGTCCCCGGAGGGGTGGGGCCAATGACGATCGCAGTGCTGATGCACAATACGCTATTGGCGGCGCATCGGCGCTCGGGACTGGAAGCTCCAGCGCTTTGATAACTCGTCAGAAATTTAGGTGATCTCTCGGGTAGCGCTGTCTCTCACTGGTGATCCGTCTTGATCCCTCAGAAACCAGTTCGCTGATACTCCAACAGGTCGTAACGGCCTGCATCCCTGCGAACCTCTCCAGTTGCATCGAGCAGAGACATCTGCTCGAGGTCGAAACAAGCATGGCAGACAACTTCATGAGCGGTCTGCCACGCTGCTGCTACACAGAACCGGGCTTATGCGTTCGCGCCGATCTTGCGGAAAAACTGATCCGCTTCTTCACCCAAACTGGCCGCCTGATCCTTGAGTGCACTGGACATGTTTTCAATCGCGCTGACGGTACCTTCGACGCTCTTGACAGAAACCCGCACCGCTGAAATTTCATCGGTGAAAGCCTGTGTCCCTTGGGCTGCAACCTGGACATTGGAAGAAATCTCAGCCGTAGCAGCCGCCTGCTGCTCCACAGCAGCAGCAATGCTTGTTGCAATTTTGGAGAGGTCGCCAATGGTCGCGGTGATCTCTTCGATATCCTGGACGGATTCCTGCGTTGCCTGCTGAATGCTGGCGATCTGTTCGGTAATGTCTTCAGTTGCCTTGGTGGTCTGACTTGCCAGTTCCTTCACCTCGGCTGCAACTACCGCGAAACCCTTGCCCATTTCCCCCGCCCGGGCCGCCTCGATTGTGGCGTTGAGCGCAAGCAGGTTTGTCTGACCGGCAATATCGGAAATCAAACCGATCACCGAACCGACCTGCTCGGCAAATCCGGCGAGTTTCGTAACCGATGCATTGGTGCTCTGAGCACCGGCAACCGCTCGTCTTGCCATTTCACGCGATTGTCCGGCTTGACGGCCTATTTCCGTGATAGACGCAGACATCTCTTCCGTCGCTGTAGCACTCGACTGGACACCGCTCGCGGTTTCTGCAGACGACGCATCCATGTTAAGCATCCGCTCGCCGATGGCACCGGTTTCCTGGCTCATGCTGTGAGAAGACGTTTCAAGCTCTTCAGAGGCCGTTCCGAGCGCTCCAACAGCGCTGCCGAGCGCATCTTCGAAAGAAGATATCGCCTCTTTCATCTCTTCTTCTCGAGAGACGGCGTCAGCGACCATTTTCTCATGGTAGGTCGAGATCGCAAGGTCCATATCCAGCATCACAAGCTTGGTAATGACGTTGATTGCGTCCACCCGCCTGCTCGACGTCATGAAACGCTTTTTCAGCAAGATGTTCGTCAACTGCGTCAGGATGAAGGAATAGCCGCCGATATACCAGCTCGGCTCCAGTCCGATTTTCACGTGCGCCAGACCAATCCGCACCGAACGTTCCAGATAGGCCTCGCTGGGACCATCCTTGTAAAGGCTTTTCCAGTGATCCAGCTGAGCCGCAACGAGTCGCGGCTGACTGTCTCCAATGAGTGCCGACAGGCGTGGAACGGTTTTCACATGCGCATAAAATGCCTGGATAACTTCCGGCATGTCCGGCTCGATCAGCGACCACACCGCCCGAGCCAAAGCCCTGTCGTCCTCGGAAAACCGGAAAAACTCCAGTCGCTCTTTGATGTTGCTCTTTTGCATTCCAGCCCAATACTCCAATGAAATGCACCACAATTGAAAGGCGGCAGATATACAACCGGAATCAACAACTCGTTAATTCCGCACTTCGTAATTCTACCAAGCAAACAAACGATACTTCCCGTCTGCGAGCGAAGTAACGGAACAACTCCCAATGGAACACCTATCCAATTGGAGTATCTTAATTTTGCTTGCTTGAAGAAGAAGTTTCACTCGTCCGCCAAGTATCAAGACGCCACTACTCACCTGAACACTCAAGACAGTGTTCAAGATCTAAGTTTCGTTCCCTGGTTTTTGCAGTAGAGGTAACGCCCCTAAAGCCAAGTTAACGCGACAGGGCCTTTAACAACATCTTCGGATCGATGTTGCCACCCGTCAGAACCAGGCCCACGTTTTTTCCCTTTAGAGGCAATTTGCCGCAAAGAACAGCCGCAAGCGCAGCAGCTCCACCCGGCTCGACAACAAGTTTTAACTCCGTGAACGCAAACGCGACGGCATCCAAAACCTCTTCATCGCTCACTGTTACACCTTCACCCGCAAGCTGACGAAGAATGGAGAAGCCAATTTCTCCCGGGGTCTCCGACAGCAATGCATCGCAGATCGATCCAGATTTGGCTGAATTTGAGAGAAGTGCTCCAGCTTCCAACGACCGTTTGTAATCGTCGAAGAGTGCCGGTTCGACCGTGTGAAAAACGGTCTCCGGGGACTTGAACGCCAACGCCAAAGCAATGCCACTGGACAGCCCGCCGCCACCGGTACAGGCCAGCACATCATCCAGCACCACGCCGTTTTGAGCGGCTTGGTCAGCCAGCTCCAACCCGACAGTTCCCTGCCCTGCAATCACGGCAGGGTCATTGAAGGGATGAACAAAGGTAGCGTCTGTTTCGGCGCAGAGCCGGGCAGCAATTGCTTCCCGGTCTTCGTTTTCCCGGTCATATGTCACGACCCTCGCACCATAGCCACGTGTGCGTTCCAGCTTAATGACAGGTGCATCGGCAGGCATAACGATGGTCGCAGGCATTCCCAACAGCTGCGCGCTGGCCGCAACACCCTGGGCATGGTTGCCGGAAGAGCAGGCAACAACGCCGTTGGCCCGTTCTGCCTCCGGGATCTGCTTCAGGCAATTATAGGCGCCGCGAAACTTGAACGAGCCACTGCGCTGCAAGCTCTCCGGCTTTATGAAGACATGTGCGCCCGTTCGCTCGTCAAGCACCGGATGACGGATGAGCGGCGTCAGAACAGCTTCTCCGCGGATGCGTGTTGCGGCAGCTTCAACATCCTCGATGGAAACCACTTTCCCCGAATAGGATTTCGTCTTGTTCTGGTCCGGTCGGGAGTCGACGTTTGTCATCGGTACACCTTTGAAGAAGCGTTGTTTTTGTTCCAATGACTTATCAGAATTCGTTTCGAACTCAATGTGCCTGGAAACAAATATCGGGTTCCGGTTCCAAAGGCTAAGATGAAAGAGGAAAGAGGGACGCAGCCACTCCGGCATTGGTGGAAACCGACCACTGAGACCAGTTGGTTTCCTGAGCCTAGTCGGACACGTATCCCACTCAGCCTGATTATTCCGCCGCCTTTGCACGGCTGAACTGGCTGTTGTGGAGGTCCCGGGCTTCGATGCAATTGTCCAGGAACTGCCGAGCGCTCGCCGCCCAGGTATAGTTCATTGCAATCTTCCGACAATGATCACGCGG
>NZ_JAILWL010000499.1 GCF_025698965.1 Roseibium sp. | reverse complement strand
GTGTTTTGGTGAAGCTTTCGCCGCGCCGCCCGATGTCAACTTGTACGGAGCGTCGAAACAGCCAACCCGGAACTTGCGCCCCAATTTAGGAACCACGTCGCGCGCATCGCCGAGGAATAGCTGGATCTGCCCGCCCAAGTAGGAACATGTCGGCTCTAGCACGTCACCCCTCCCCGGCGCTTGGCCTCAAAAAGATGCGGCATGGAAAGCGCGGCGTTGCAGTCACCCAGCTTTTCAAGGGCGGTGACACAGGCCAAGGCCCGCCCCTCACTGAATGGCCGCTCTGGCATATCGTCGGGCGGGCCTTCCGGGTGGATGGCCCACATTTGAGCAGCTGCAGTGTCCATGTTTTCATTGACGGCATCGGTCAGGGCTGGGTGTGTCATGCGGCCTCTCCTTCAGTGCGCCCAAGGCTGGTCAACGCGTAGGCCTTGCCCTCACGCGTCAAAAGGTCTGCAAAAACGAGGAAATTGAGCGCTTCGCGGATCTTTAACGAGCCAACGCCCAAATCCGTCATTGCGCCTTCCACGAAAAACACGCCCGGTGCTTCCGCTAGGTCGCGTTGTGCCTGCCGCAAGACCAGTTTTTCAACCCTCGAAAGCGGCGGCATAGTGCGCGGCAACCAAACCAGGTATTCATGCCGGTCCGGGTGCATACGCCCCTTCAGGAAGCCAGCGGCTTCACCTGCATCGACGGCTTTCAAAGCGAAGGCGTAAGGGATCTGATGCGCATCGCAGATGTGGTAAAGGCCCACTCCGTCCGGGTGCATCTTGCAAAGCCGGTCCATGGCGACGGGATCAATCACCCTGCGCAAGGTTTCGCAGAATGCGGCGGACTCGGTAGTTAGGTCTGGAAGAATTCGGACGGGCTGGTTCATGACGCTGCCCTTGTTGTTTTGTTTGGAATGATGCAGAAACTCAGGAGTTTCGCTTTCATATCCGGGCGGATTTCCCAACCGCGCCCTCGCCGGGTATCGATCTTGATGCCGTCTGGTTCCAAGGCTTCCCGCACCCGATGCAGAAACACGTCTAAAATCTTGTCATGAGGTTCATCACCAGCCCTGCCGCTGTAGATTGCCGCCATAGCGGCATCACGCGTGACCCGGTTACGCTTAAGAAGGCACCGCAAAAAAGCTTCAGGTTTTGGCCCAAACCGCCAACGGTCGGGAAAGATCACGTCGATATCGACCAATTGCGCTTTCAGATAGTCCCGCTCGTCTTCAAGCTCCAGAATGCGAACGGCTTGTGCCTCGTTTTCAGCTTGAAGGGTTTCAAGAAGTGTCATAGCCACCTCCAGTGGAATCTTGTGGACAAAACAAGAACATTTTTGATAAATGGAAGGCAGAACCAGCGCGAGTTGGCGCTCGCGCCGGTTCCTGTCACCCCCTCCCTGTCAGAGAAAGAGGAGATGCATTCGGTGATTTTGCTCAGAAGAAACAAGGTGATCACTGTTGGCCCCTCCGCAACGTCTTGCTTGCGAGGGCAAAGGCCCTCTCTGTCATGGCACTGAGGCGATGCCTTGCGCGGCGGCACAGTCGCTTGCACTGAAAATTCAGACTGACTTTCGACCAGCGGAGAAACCGATGCCAATTCCATCGACCGAAGAAATGCTTGTTAAAGAAGAGATCAAAGCTGCCATCTTCGAAAAGGCCTTCATAAATCTTGCCGTCGAATTTGAACGGCGAGACAAGGTTGGGTTCGTCATGGCTGCGAACCGACTGCAGCAGACCCTCGCTGAATTCAACACCAAGAGCTTCCGCCTCCCCGAAAGCGCTCCAGCTGCGTTGAACGAAAAGCAGATACTGCAGGAAGGGCAAACTCGCGCTCTCGAAGCCTTTGTCATAGCGGTTAAGCGCATCCTCAATCATGTCCGCATACGCTAGTATGTGTTCTGCTGTATTTGGCGATTGGGTGGCCTCACGGCGTTTCTCGTTGACAATTCTCCGGGATAGTAAAACGACCCGCCGCTGATAGACCCGGTCGTAATCACGCACCGAGTGACCAGTCTGGAAAGCACAAGCCGCATCTGCAATGCGTCTCTTGAAAGTCCATCCGCTGCGCAGCTTCAACGGCGCTGAGCCAAACGTGCCCCAATCATAGCCAAGCTCGGCGGTTTCAATGGCAAGGGTTGCGTCTCGTTTCTCGTTCATCGTCTCACACCCCCGCCACGTCGCGGCAGCGCCGGGAAAGCCAAAACCAACCCTCGGACCACTTCCACCCAAGCCAAACACCGCCCTTGGCGAGTCCTCGGCAAAAAGCAGCTAATAGGATGAATGTTAGGGCAATTGCGGTTCGCGGGCGCTTCGTACTCGGTTTGTTCTCAAGCCTCATTGCGGCCTCCGAAATGGGTTGAATTGAAGGTGTTGGGTCAGCGTTTCAACCGAGCTTTCAGCCGGTCGATCTGGGCGCGCACGCGCGCCTCTTCTTCATTCTGTGCGGCTTCAGAAAGCCAGTCGGGCGTGTCCGGCAAGAGTGTCACCAGAAATGCAGGACCGTAGACGGTGATGGCGGTAAGGATCACTGCCGCGCGCGGCGCAGAAGGGTTGGAACCGAGCCAACCTTCTGCGGTACGCAAGGAGACGCTCAGGTCAGACGCCACCTGCGCGGCGGTCCCTGTCGGGTAGAGATCACGAAAGAAAGCCGCAAGCCGGTCCATATTGACCGACAACACTTGCGGGCGGTTCCGCAGAATTTGCGTGTCGTTTCCGCAGGAAATGGTCATCGGTTCTCTCCTATGATTTTCAAGTCAACGAAACGAGCAAGGAGTTTCTTCATGGACTTAAATCGTCATTTTCTGGATCAACCCCGGCCCCCAGCTGCACGAAATAGGTTGCAGAAAACTGACCATTGGTTGCGTTGGATAAGCGACTTGCTGTTTTCCAGTGCGGGCAAGACTGCCCGTTTAAGATGCGAGACACCTGGGCCGCGGAAAGATCCGCAGCGGCGGCAAGTTGCTTCGCCTTTTGGTTGTTCTCTTTCAGCCACTTAAAAATCGTCATGCAACCTACAATGCCCTAAAATTACATATGATGCAATATCATGATGCAAGAAATTACATATAATAATTGCCTGAGTGGTTATGGCGTTTCTCATTCACTGAGAAATAATGCTCGGATGATTAAGACGCCTGTTCAATTAGCTATCGAAATCCGCAAGGGTTCCGGTCATAAAATTACCGGTGAAGAGCTGGCCGACAAACTCGGCATCTCTGCACCACATGTTTCCCGTTTAAAAACAGGCAAAAGCGCGACTACCACTGATGTAATCGCGAAACTTGCGGAAATTTGTGAAATTACAGAGTCGGAGTTCTACCGATTACTCGGCAGTGACGGTGATGTAAGATCTGAAGCTGCGCAAAATGTCTCGGGCACAGAGCCGGATGAACCACTTCTGTTCAAACCCGCCCTTTTCGAGGCTGCAGTAGCAGAAACTCGCAAGCTTGATGCCAAATACGCCAAGGGACAAGCTGCATCTAAAAATTTCAACGCTTTAATGCATGCGATTTATAAATTTATCGACGCAGAGGGCATTGATAATTTACCGACGGATTGACCTGGTGAAGTATCCCACAGACGCTAAACATGAAAAGACCGTATTGGAACAAATTGAAGATGTGGTCAAACAGGCCGAGCAATACGGACTACCGAAAATCTCTCGGTTCATTTGCTTTAATATCGCACAACACAGAGACCCGCTCCTCCTTACAGATGAACAAGGTATCCGATACTGCTTCAAAATGAAGAAAATTATTTCGGCGAAGTATCTTCAGGAGACGCTACGCACATGAGCAATTACACTTATCGGCTACCAATAGACGAAATTGATGCAGGTTACGGTGACGCTTTTGCACAAGGCCTCTTTTCATTGTGGAGGCGCACTGAAGGCAACCTGACAGACGAATATGAGAACTACTACAGCAAAATCGTCCTATTCGACGGAAACCCTGTAGTGGGCGATAGCCCAGAGTTGCTCGATTGCGGGTTCGAAGCACTCCCCCTGAAGCTTCTAGGGAGCACTTGGAGCGAAGATACTGAACATCTGAGGAGTTTCCTGCCGGCAGACTATCGCGCAATGGTCGGACGCTCCTATTTTGAAGCCAGTGTTTACAGCTCGCCGACATTCGACATTGTGAGAGCCGATCTGAAGAATGACGAAGGTGCACCTGTTGCCAAACCCTACAAGCGCCTTATCCTCCCTGTTCGGGAAGGTGGTTTTCGCTGTTTGCTGAGCTATTCGTTCGGGATCGAAACACTTCTTCCGGTGAAGGATCGTTCAAAAGATTCTGAAAACCTCGCTGTGTACACGCAACGAAAGCCAGGCGGCGGTAGTCTTTATCAAGCGGTGGTCGGATCCAGCGAAAGGCATTCGTTTCGTGTCGGTTGAACCCCCAACGAACGTGTAACCCACGAAATGCGTGCCAATCTCGCATCCATCCGTAGGCAACGGACGGTCGAAATTCGTCATACGAAAAAAGAAGCGCCAACCTCACAAGTATGATTGAGAGGTTATTGCTCCTCAGGCCATCCTCAGTCACAGCCTCCCCAAGATACGCAAAGCGACCACCGGTGTACTCGGTAGCTACCTCCGGACTGCCCTGCTCAATCTCGACCTTGGGAACGTGTCCAAGGTTCGATACTT
>NZ_JAILWL010000498.1 GCF_025698965.1 Roseibium sp. | reverse complement strand
CAGCTTGAGTGCTTTGATCCACATGAACCCTTCGTTGCCCCCGAACGCTTCAAGGAAGCTTACAAGAGCGGGTACAACGGCAAAATTCTGGATTGGCCGCATTATGAGAAAGTGACCAATTCGAGCCAGGAAATCGCCGAGATTCGCGGCAATTACGCTGCTCTCGTGGCGATGTGCGACGAGTATTTCGGCAAGCTTCTGGATCATTTCGACGCTCATGGTCTTTGGGAAGACACATGTCTGATCCTGACGACCGATCACGGGTTTCTTTTGTCGGAGCACGAGTGGTGGGGCAAAAACAGAATGCCCTATTATGAGGAGATTTCTCACATACCGCTCATGATCTGGCATCCGGAGCACGCGGACCAGTCCGGTTCGCGGCGCAAGAACCTGACCCAAACACCGGATCTCATGCCGACCATACTTGAGTTCCATGGGTGTCAGGTTCCTCCCAGCGTGACCGGTGCATCGCTAAAGCCCATGCTGGCTGACGATGCGCCGGCTCACGAAAGTATCGCCCTGGGCATGTTTGCAGGTCCGGTTTGCGTAACGGACGGGCGCTACAGCTACTTCCGCTACCCGGAAGACCTGTCGGGGGAAAATCTCAATCTCTATACCCTGATGCCAACGCATCTTGCCTCGCATTTCGAAATCAGTGAACTGAAAACGAGCGAGCTGGCCGGGCCGTTTGACTTCACCAAGGGCGTGCCGCTTCTGAAAATTCGTCTCGACCCGAAAAACACCCAGGTCGGCAGCGACGGCCTCACACTTGAAGACTGCGAGTCAGCTCTCTTCGACCTCAATACCGATCCGGAACAGACAACTCCGTTGTCGGACAATGCCGTCATCAGACGTCTCACGGACCGAATAACCCATCACTTCACCCAACATGACGCCCCGGAGGAACTTTATGCGCATTTTGGTCTCGTCACCGATGGCGCGCAAAAAGGGAAGACGGAAACACTGAGATCCGGGACCTGAAATTGAAAACAGGAGGAGGAAAACATGAAGCTTCTAAGGTCTATGAGGACGGTTGTCGCCGCCGCGGCAATTGTGACCCTATCCGCCGGCGCATCCGTTGCCGAGTTTCCTGAGAGGACCATCGAGCTGATCCATCCCTGGGGACCGGGAAATGCCATGTCGGTCAGCCAGCTGATCGCCAAGGCAATGGGAGAAGAGTTGGGGGTCGACATGCCGGTGATATCAACACCGGGCGCAGCCGGAACGAAGGGGCAGAAGACCGCCATGTCACGACCTGCGGACGGGTACACCGTGTTTGACGGATATGTCGCCCCGCTGGTGCTCCAGCCAATCCTTGGAAATGCCGACTGGACCTACAGCGATTTCAAACCGCTGCATTCGGCGGTTTCAAATGCCTTCGCGATTGGAGGACGTGTTGACGAAACGCGCTGGTCCAATTTCGAGGAAATGATGGAATACGGCAAGGAGCACCCGGGCGAACTTCGCTATTCCTCGGGCTCGCGCAACAACCTGCCGCATATGGTGATCGCGAAAGTGCTGCAGTCCTATGGTGTCGTTGCTCAGAATATTCCCTACACGCAGGACGGAAACGCGGTCAAGGACCTCAAGTCAGGCGTGCTCGACTTTTCCTTCATCAATGTCGGTAACTACATCCAGGACAAGCCAGCCTTCAATATCATGCTGGTGCTGTCCGAACTCCCCGGGGCCAAGGCTTCATATGACGGCGCTCCCAGTATCGCGGATCTCGACATTGATCTCGGTCTGTCCGGCCTGGCGCCGATGGGATGGACCTGGTGGATAGTTCACGAAGACACGCCGGACGACGTGACCGAGAAACTGCGCACAGCCATGGAAGCAGCCATGGAACGTCCCGATGTTCGGGAGGCCATTGCAAAGGTCGGGTTCGTTCCGCTGGAATGGGATCACACCCAGTATGATGAAGTGGTCGGACCGGTACTCGACCAGCTTTCCGCCATGGGCAATGCTCTGAAATGGGAAGAAGAAGAGCTGAAAAAACTGAGATAGAGCGAAAGCGGCGATGACCTCAAGAACCCTTACCCTACTGGTTACAGCATTCTTTGCGATCATCGTCGGGATCGTGTTCCAGCAAATTCACACATCCATGCATGAGCAGGGGATCGCCAGCGGCGGTCCCTATGACAATGCTGCGGCCTATCCACGTGCCGTGGCCATTGTCATAGCCGGATTGGTGATCGTTCAGATCCTGATGGAAATCCTGTCAGGTCATCAGGAGAAGATCGGCCTTGAACCGCAGGCACTCAAAAGAGCGGTAGGCCTATTGTTCGTCTTCGCACTCTATCTGGGATGTCTCCAATGGCTCGGTTATCACCTGACAACAACGCCGATGGTGTTCGCGGTGATGTATATCTGCGGCGCCCGCCAAATTGGAAAGATGCTGCTCGCCGCAATCGTCATGTCATTCGGGTTTGCCTTCGTCTTTGAGAGATTTCTCAATGTCGTGCTGCCGGGCGGCATCTTCAGACTGAATATCCCCTGGTAGGCCCCGCGATGCTGTTTGAATCCCTGCTTGCTGGTTTCCAGCTCTTTCTGACCCCGATGGCGATCGGTCTGACCTTCATCGGTATCCTGATAGGTCTGCTTGTCGGTGCCATGCCGGGCCTGGGTCCGCTCATGGGCATCATCCTGCTCCTGCCCGTGGCGATCGGTTTGCCGCCTGTCGCTGCCATGGGATTTCTCATTGCGATCTTCGTGGGCGGTTCCTGCGGCGGTTCGATTTCCGCCATCTTGTTGCGTATCCCGGGCACGCCTTTGGCGGCAGCAACGCTGTTCGACGGGTATCCCATGGCCCAGAAGGGACGGGCGGCAGACGCTATCGGAATTGCGATTTCCTCTTCGGCCATCGGTGGTCTGATCGGGGGTGTCGTGCTTATTGCCGCGTCGCCGATCCTCGCCAAATTCGCCAGCGGCTTCGCTCCGCCTGAATATGCCATGCTTGCTGTGACCGGGCTTTTTGCGATCGCACTCATTTCCGGCGGATCCCTGATCAAGGGCCTTATTTCAGGCTGTTTCGGCCTCTTGCTTGCGACAATCGGGACCGATGAGTTTTCGACCGGCTACCGCTTCACCTTCGGCTCGCATCACATGCTCAACGGTTTTCACATCGTCGCGGTGGTCGTTGGACTTTTTGCGATATCGGAAATGGCTCACCAGATCATCGGGAATGACCTTCTGAAGAAACCCGATATCAAGGTGGAACGACCGGGGTTCGGGTCGCTTTTGAAGACATTGCGGCACTGGGGCAATCTTCTCAGATCCTCCGGTATCGGCGTTTTCTTCGGCGCGTTGCCAGGTGCAGGAGGGGTCATCAGTTCCTTTAGCGCCTATGCGATTGCCAAAGCTGCCGCAAAACCGGGCGAGAAATACGGCGAAGGTGCCGAAGGCGGTGTCGTCGCCACAGAAAGTGCCAACAATGCAACTGTCGGAGGAACACTGGTTCCCTCGCTGGCACTTGGCATTCCCGGTGACGCCTCATCGGCGATGTTGCTGGGCGCCCTCTTGATCCTCGGATTTGTTCCCGGACCGATCCTTTTCGAACAGGAACCGCAGTTCGTCGGCGGAATTTTTCTCGTCTACATGGCGTCAAACATCTTTCTGCTCATCGCCGGCATTCTTGCAACACCGTTTTTTGTCTACGTGCTCAGGATCCCAAAATTCTACCTGATCCCGATCATCCTGATCCTGTGTTCGATCGGAACGTTTGCCTTGCAGGCATCGGTCTTTGATCTGATGGTGATGTTTGGCTTCGGGTTGGTGGGCATTCTGTTCCGAGCAACAAATTATCCATTGGCGCCCATCGTCATCGGCATCATTCTGGGTCCTATTCTGGAAAACAATTTACGCCGCGCACTCCTGATATCCCGGGAAGGCTACTGGATTTTCCTCGACAGACCGGTGTCGGCAACCCTTGTCTGCGTCAATGTGCTTCTCATATCTGGGGCGCTGGTCTATGCCTTTAGAACGCGCCGAAAGGTCTTTGCCAGACGGGAAGAAGCTTAAGCCGCGCTGTCAAATGTGAGACCGGGAAAATCTCAGGAGGAGTGTCTGGGCAGGCTCCAGGTCTGCGCCCGACGTCTTTACTTTTGACCTCAAGCCACTACGCTGGCACTTATACGACGAGCACCCGCCACGAACATTGCGGCCTCACAACTCACCCCCAGACAGAATTGCGAAATGCATCATGACCGAAGCCAAGAGTGGCGACACGGTACGTCTTCATTACAAGGGTACACTGGATGACGGTTCTGTCTTTGACAGTTCCGAAGGCCGCGACCCCCTGGAATTCACGGTTGGTTCCGGTCAGATCATTCCAGGTCTCGACAAGGCCATACCAGGCATGAAGGTCGGCGACGAAAAAACTGTCCGGGTCGAGGCAGCCGAAGCATATGGGCCACTCAACCCAAGTGCCCGCCAGCCTGTTCCGCGCGCCCATATTCCCGAAAATGTCCCGCTTGAAGTCGGTCTGCAACTTCAGGCGCAAACTGAAAACGGTCAGATGATGTCGGTTACGGTCGTTGAAATTTCGGACGAGGAAGTGGTTCTTGACGCCAACCACCCGCTGGCAGGCAAAGACCTGACTTTTGAAATTCAACTGACCGGGATCAACTGACCGGTCTTAAATCGCTGTCTGAATCC
>NZ_JAILWL010000497.1 GCF_025698965.1 Roseibium sp. | reverse complement strand
CCGTCCTCGTAAACAAAGTCCTCACGCAGGCGAAGTGTAAAGGTTTTTGAGTTCCAGGTACCTTGCAGATAGACCGTGAAAGGCCTGTAGACGCCTGCGATCCGGCTTTCAAAGACACCCTTGCCGACAGTTTTTCCACGAAAGAAGTTTTCAAGGCTCAATTCGACGGCAAACGCTGAAGATGCGCTCGTCATCGCAGTAAATGAAAGGGCCAGCAGCAGGATTTTCCAGATACGAACCATCTTAGTGCAAGCCTTTCCTGAAAGGATTTGCACTGATTACGGTTTAGGTACTCTCGCGGATTTCTTTTTTAAGAACCGAATTTCTCTTGCCAGGTCGGAACCGGATCACCGGGTGCGGGGGAGGCGCTGTAAATGCCTCGGGCAATTGCACGCGCCAGGCAGGATGCTGCAGCTGCACCCAGCTGAACCATATCCTCCAGGCCGCTTTCCAATCTGCGTTGACCGGTTGAAAGAGCAAACACCAGGTCGCCGTCAAGCGGTGTGTGTGCCGGCCAAAGAGCGCGGGCAAGGCCGTCATGTGCCATTACGGCAAGTCGTTTGGCTTCGCCTTTCGTCAAGATGGCATCCGTTGCCACTGCAGCGATTGTAGTGTTGGCACCGGCTTTCAAAGCGTCCAGTTTGGTTCGAACGCTCGTCCCGTCCTGAGGGAAGGGATGAGCCATTCCGCGACCGCCGAATTCTTCGCCGACTTCGAAAGGCGACGCCCAGAAGTGTTCCGTGTCGCCTACGGTCGCACGGCCGAGCGCATTGACGGCAACAATCGCGCCGACCGTGACACCATTGTCCAGGACTTGTGAGGCCGAACCGAGCCCCCCTTTAAGGTTGGCGGTCGTTGCGCCTGTACCAGCGCCAACCGAACCGAGCGCAAAATCATAAGAAATGGCATCCAGGGCCGAGCGTCCAAGATCGCGATAGGGTGCGGCCTGGCCCCAGCTCTTGTCACCTCCGTTCAGAAGGTCAAAGAGGATGGCCGTGGGTACGATCGGGACCCTGACAGGACCGACTTCAAAGCCATATCCAAGTTCCGCCAGCCGGCCTTGAACGCCAGCCCCGGCATCAAGACCGAAAGCGGAGCCACCGGCCAGAACGATCGCGTCAATCTTTTCAACGGTCTGTTCCGGTTCCAGGAGTGCAATTTCCCGGGTTCCCGGAGCGCCGCCATGAATTGCCACAGAGGTTACGGCGGCTTCATCGGGAACAAGGACGGTTGCACCGGATTTCAGCTCCTGGTCGGAAGAGTTTCCGACCTTCAAACCGGGGACATCGGTGATCAGGTTGCGTGGGCCGAGCATTGCGGTGTCGTTCCGAATAAATAAAAATCGAGAGGTCCAGTTTGGTCCCAAGTCGCTTACGTGTCGAGACTTTTATATCCCCGGCGGACATAAAGCAGCGACTTGCCCGGACCGGTCATGCGTAGATCGGCAACGGTTCCGACGATGATCGAATGAGTGCCCATTTCGGTCACGGAATGAACTTCGCAATCAACGCTGAGCCGTGCACTGTCCAGTGCCGGGCAACCTGTGGCGAGGTTGGTCCATTCTCCCTTGGCGAATCTGTCCGGCATTTCCAGGTTATGGCGGCCAGCAAAGGCATCTGAAATTTCTTCGTGATCGTCACTCAAAGTATTGAGACAAAACCGACGATTTTCCAGGACGGCACCGTGCATCCGGGTCTGTCTGTTCAGGCAGATCAGAATGCTGGCTGGATCGTCGCTGACTGAACACGCTGCCGAAACCGTTGCGCCCATACGACCACCGGGACCATCCGTAGTCACCACATGGACAGCCGCGGCGATCCGGCTCATGGCCTCCCGGAAACTTTGCGTGTCCAGAGTCAATCTGTTCTGGTCAGCAGGATCGGACTTGGGTGATGACATTTATACTGCTCCAAGGGCGCAGGGCCGGGATTCGCGCGAGTGATCGAATGACGGAGTTTATTCGTCCACACGGCCTAGATCATACCCTCTTAATATAGACAGCAATTGAATGAACGATTTTTTTCGCGCTACGAGGCGAGAAATTGCAGGAAGTCTTCTGACTTTCAGAGTTTCGCATTGAAGTTACCGGGAGTTTTCACCCTGTCCTGCAAGGACGCAAAACGGTCTTGATTTGTCACGTCAAAGAGCTCAATCGGACAGGAGACCTGCTTTTCGCGGTTTTCCTTGCGGCGGGTCGCCCTTTGCTGCCCGTTGCAATCCATTTCAAGAGGGTTTGACCTAAGGTCGAAACGAAGCTGGCCGTAAATTTGCTCGAATTCCGGGACTTGGAAATCCGCCACGGATCGCCTTTTTCGTATCATCTGATTGAGCTCTGCGGCAACGCGCGGTAGGGGTAAGGCAATGCCAATTGGAAACTCTAAGGAAACGGATGTCCTATCAGCGTCTTGCCGCCGGCATAACCCTTGTTGCGTGTAGCCTTTTTCCGGGCAGCGCTTTGGCGGAAATTCTGATTGCCATTGCCGGTCCGATGAAGGGGCAGTTCAGCCAGTTCGGCGAACAGATGCGTGCCGGGGCCGAACAGGCCGTTGAAGATATCAACGCCAAAGGCGGCGTGAACGGCGAACAGCTTGTTCTTGAAATTGCTGATGATGCCTGCAGCGCGGACCAGGCGGTTGCAGTTGCCAATCAGTTGATAGGCAAAGAAGTGGCGTTTGTTGCCGGACATTTTTGTTTCAGCGCCTCGATACCGGCCAGCGAAGTCTATTCCAATGCCGGAATAATCCAGATTTCTCCTGCTACGACCTTGCCGAAATTTACCGATGAACGGCCCGGGCGCGGCATTTTTCGATTGGCGCCGCGCGATGATGCGCAAAGCAAGGTTGCGGGGCGTTTTTTGGCTGAGGCCTACAGCACAGGCAGGATTGCAATCCTTCATGACAAGACAGCCTATGGCAAAGGCCTGACTGACGCGGTCAAAACGGTGATGAATGACCTTGGTAAAACAGAGAGTATTTCTCGCGGGTTTGATGCTGGAGAGGACAATTTCCGCAGTCTTGTTTCGCAATTGAAGCTGGAGAATATCGATGTCGTTTATCTGGGGGGATATCACCCCGAAGCCGGCCAGATAAAGCTGGAAATGGATCGGCAGGGTCTCAACGCCGTGCTGGTCTCCGGGGATGCCGTGATGAGTGAGGATTATTGGGTTGTCGCCGGACCTTCAGGCGGGGGGACATTGTTCACTTACCCGGCCGTTCCAAGAGAGATGTCGGCGGCTCAGACAGTCGTGGCGGTTCTTGAAGACGGCGGAAAACCCGCTGACCGGTATGCATTGACGACCTACGCGGCCATTCAGGCCTGGGCTCAGGCGGCAGAGACGGCTGCTAGCATTGCGTCTGAAGACGTTGCCAAGGCGTTGAGCGAAGGCTCATTCGAGACGGTTCTGGGCACTTTGACGTTTGACGAAAACGGCGACAGCAACATACCGGACTATGTCTGGTTTGAGTGGCGCGATGGTGAGCCGCACCGGATGTGATCATCCCCGTCTCCCGGTTCCACTGATTATCAGATTCACCTTGTCGGCATAAATCGGCAATCCGGCCTCCATGCCGTAAAGACTTCTGAAAAACCCTCCTGAAACTTCAAAAGCCACACGGCCTCGCGTGGTTGTGTCTGTGAACTTGACCGATAGTTTGGTGCGCTTTCTTTGCCCGCGCAGAGTAAGTACGCCGTCGACATCAGCTGTATATTGCCCGGTGATGCGGATCCGGGTGCTCCGAAATTCGGCAACCGGGTGGTTGGCGACGTCGAACATCGCGGAACTTTTCAAAAAACCGGTGACCCTGCCGTTGTTTGTTTCAACACTCCTGAGATCGACTTTCACGTTGACGCGGCTCTTTTCCGGTCTGCGCTGGTCAAGGATCATTTTTCCGGAGATCTTTCGGAAAGCTCCCTTGACCGGTCGGCCTCCGAGAACCCGAACTGTAAAACCGGTATCAACATAAGCAGGAGTGAGAGTGTAGGTTCCAGTGATAGGACCGGCATTCGCGGACAAGGTTCCGGTGAAAAGCGAGCCAATGCTGGCAAGAAAGACCAGTGCTACCAAGAACTTAAGTTCGGTAATGTTTCTGGGAAATTGCGCATTCTTCATTTGGAATCCTCCCTCCGGACCACCTGTTTTTCGGAAGCGGGGCTGTGGTCTCCATTATCTGTAGTGTTTTAATACTGATTGGTACTAATTTCAGATCACAAACTCTCGAAGACGGCACACAAACAGGCGAGTGCCTTGAAAATGTCGGACGCGGCACTGCGCGATCTCTCCGAACGGGTCTGCAATGACTGCATATGCGCATTAACCTTTTGGTAAGAAATTAGGGCGCTGCCCGTTCTTTCAAGAGGATAGGCGCTGTATTCTTACCGGCAAAATCCAAGGGGAAGTTATGCGTCTGAAGCCCTTTATCCGTCTGACGATACCCGTTCTGGCGGTCTTCTTTTTCAGTGTGTCTTTGGTTCCGACTGAAGCTGCGGAGCTGGTAGGGTTTGCCGATCACCGGTTCCGACCAGGCACAATCGTCATCAAAAACTCTGAAAAGCGGCTTTATCTGGTACTGCGCGGCAATCAGGCGATCCGCTACAAGGTGGCTGTCGGCAAACGCCGCAAGGCCTGGACAGGTCAAGCGCAGATCACCGCCAAATATATCAAG
>NZ_JAILWL010000496.1 GCF_025698965.1 Roseibium sp. | reverse complement strand
TCAGCCACACGGCCACCACTCCTGCCCCGATATTTGCCCCCAGCACCAGCGGCACCGCCGCTTCCAAGGGAAGTCCGGCATTTTGGACAAATGCGGCAATCATCAGCACGGCAGCAACACTGGAGTGGATCAGGAAAGCGAGAACAGCTCCAAGAACCAACGCCGTTAACGCGTCACCAGCCAGATAGCCGGCAATATGCGGCATGAACTGAGCTTCTTTTAACGGGGTCGTTGATTCTCCGATCATCTGGAGCGAGATCAGAACAAGTGCGATGCCGATCAGAATTCGACCGGCCTGCTTCATGACGCGGGAATCAAGTTTCAGGAACAACCACGCCCCGACCGCCAGCAACAGCGGCACCAGCCAACTCAGGTCAAACACCAGAAACTGAACAACCAGCGAAGACCCCAGATCCGCACCGAGCAGCACTGCGAGCCCTGCGGCTGTTGAAAGAATACCCGATGTTGCAAACCCGGCAGCAAGAACGGCTACGGCAGTCGCGCTTTGCAGCAAGATAGCCACCAGCATACCGGACAAAGCTCCGGTCACGCGACCTGACGCTGCTTTGCTGATCGTTCGCCGGAGAGCAGGACCGGATGCCCGCTCAAATCCGGTCCGGACCATTCGAACTGCATAGAGGAGCAGCATGACCGCTCCGAGCATTTTTATCAAAACGACTATTGCCATCTATTTAAACTTCTAATTCTTCGATATTATTTTTATTAGCCGGGCAAATTTATAAAAACCAAACACGGCAAAAAACAAGCAAAAAAGTGCACTCAGTGCTCATATTTTCGTAATCGCGGTGACGCAACTGCAGCCAAGTCCTTGAAGCCACAATGGGAAGTGCGAACGACCGACGGCCGAATAAATTTTTTCGTCAGTGATTTATTCGGGCAAAACGCCCCTAGGACGACCAGGGGAACATCCACGGCCAGAAGAATTCCGGTGCTGATCGAGAATCAGCAGAAACTCCGGAAGCACTCGTTGCGACACGCAGCACCAGTCACCAAGACAAAATTTTGGGAGAGAATGGTGGGCGATGAGAGACTCGAACTCCCGACATCTTCGGTGTAAACGAAGCGCTCTACCAACTGAGCTAATCGCCCTCAACGAGGTGAGACGCCTTTTAGGAGGTCCCATTCCGCTTGGCAAGAGCAAATTTAAAGAAATTTATTTCTCAGAAAATCAGCCTGTGGATGACGCTTAACACACAGAAATTTTCACAAGAGACAATAACCCGCCGCTCACTGTAAAACCCGAGGATCCTTGCATATGCCGATCAGCCGCCGGTCTTTTCTGAGTACAGGCCTTTCTGCACTTGGCCTCATGGGGCCATACCTTAAATCGGTACCTGCATCGGCGAGCGCACCAAAGGTCATCGTGATAGGTGCCGGCATTTCAGGTCTTGCTGCGGCAGAAAAACTTTCAATACATGGCCTTCGTGTCACGCTCCTCGAAGGCCGGGAACGCATTGGAGGTCGTCTTTGGACCGATCGTAGCCTCGGCGCGCCGCTCGATCTCGGTGCAAGCTGGATACACGGAATCCGTGGCAATCCGATTACCAAACTCGCCAAACGGTTCTCACAACCGCTCTACAAATGGGACTACGACAATGAATTGACCTTCGATTTGCTCGGTTTTAAAGCCAGGGCGCTGAACCGGTTTGATGAACTGGCGGCGGCACTTCTGGACGTCGCGTACAATAACCGGGCGAATTCCAGCTCCGTTTCCGTGGCCGAAGCCATAGAAACTGTCAGCAGAAAACACCTCGGCTCGCAATTGACCTCAAAAGAAATCGCTTTTTTGACGGCAAGTCTGGTCGAGCTGGAATATGCTGCAGAGGCTGAAAGCCTCTCGCTCAACGGTGCATTTGAAGGGGTTGGCTTCGACGGAGCGGATGCGGTGCTCCCGGAAGGATACGACCGGATTGCATCAAATCTCGCAGCCGGCCTCGACATTCGCCTCGGCACCAAAGTTGATACAATCAACTATTCGGTAAGGGGGATTTCTGTGCAAGCTGGTGGTGTTGCATTCGATGCAGACTTTGCGATCTGTACCCTGCCTCTTGGTGTTTTGAAAACGGGCACTCCTGCATTCGACCCACCCCTTCCCGCTGAAAAACGGCGAGCGATTGAGCTGCTTGGAATGGGAGTACTGAACAAGATCTTTCTGGCTTACCCGATCGAATTCTGCCGAACGGACATATTGAATTTCAATCGCATCTCGAAATCATCAAAAGAGTTTGCCTATTGGGCCAACCTTTATCCGTCTACCGGACAACCGGTTCTATGCGCGCTGAATGCAGGTAAATTCGGCAAAGAGCTTGAAGGACTAAGCGAACCGGACCGGAGAGAGCGCGCGCATAAAGCCCTACAGTCCATGTTTGGCATCGACATTCCAGCACCGACGGCCTCACGCTCTTCCGCCTGGCAGTCTGATGCCTTTGCACGTGGCTCGTATTCATATCTGCCCGTCGGAGCAGACACCGCCGAGCGCATTTCACTTGCCGCACCGCTGAAAGGCACGATCTTCTTTGCGGGCGAAGCCACAAGTCTGGACAACCCTTCCACGGTCCATGGCGCCTATCAAAGCGGCCTCAAGGCAGCGGAAGATCTGCTCTCCAGAACAAAGTGATGGCCGATGAGCAGAAACTGCGGGAGCCAGGCAGGCCGGCAGTCCTTTCCTTCTGGGCGGAAGATATTGATCAAAAAAAGACCCCGTGCCAGGTTTCCCGGGCACGGGGTCTTTCAAGACAATCTGTCTTTGAACGGTTAGCCGTTCACAGCGTCCTTCAGGCCTTTACCGGCCTTGAACTTCGGCGTCTTAGAAGCCGGGATCTGGATCGTTTCGCCAGTCCGCGGGTTACGGCCTTCGGTGGCTGCACGTTCGGAAACCGTGAAGTTACCAAAACCGATGATGCGGACTTCGTCGCCGCTTTTCAGCGTCTGAGTGACTGCATCAAAAGTAGCGTCAACTGCTTCGCCTGCCTGCGCCTTTGTCAGGCCGGTCTTTTCTGCAACAGCTGCGATCAGATCGTTCTTATTCATAGCAGATACCTTTCTAAGAAACGGCAGAGTGCCGACGATTCCTGTCAGCGCCGTTGACGCGAAATTCGGGCGAAATGAAATGAAACGCAAGTGGTTTTTTCGCAGAAAACAGCCGTTTTGCCCGATTATTCAAAGGAAAAGCCCCGGAGAACCCGGGGCTTGACGTTTTGTGCACTGCAAATTGGCCTTTAGTGGGCCAAAACGCCGGATGTGTCTTTTTCCGATTCACTCGCTTTCGCAGCTGCTTCGGCGGCATTTTCATCCCACTCGATCGCATCCGGCAAACGCACAAGAGCGTGTTTCAAGACCTCTTCCATACCGGAGACCGGGATAATCTCGAGTGAGTTTTTCACCGAGTCCGGAATGTCGGCAAGGTCCTTGGCGTTGTCCTCGGGAATCATTACCAGCTTGATTCCACCGCGCAGGGCAGCCAGCAATTTTTCCTTCAAGCCACCGATCGGCAGAACCCGACCGCGCAACGTGATCTCGCCGGTCATGGCCACATCCCGACGAACCGGAATTCCGGTCATGGTCGAGATAACAGCCGTCGCCATGGCGATACCCGCAGACGGTCCATCCTTTGGCGTCGCACCTTCCGGCACGTGCACGTGGATGTCGGTCTTGTCGAATTTCGGCGGTTCGATGCCGAAATCGACGGCACGAGAGCGAACGTAGGAAGCAGCCGCAGAAATCGACTCCTTCATCACATCCTTCAGGTTGCCGGTCACGGTCATCTTGCCTTTACCCGGCATCATCACGCCTTCGATGGTGAGCAGTTCACCGCCGACCTCGGTCCATGCGAGACCTGTGACAACGCCTACCTGATCTTCCAATTCGGCTTCACCGTAGCGATAGCGAGGCACGCCGAGATATTCCTCGACCACCTCAGGCGTCACCGTGATGCTTTCCTTGTCACTCATCAGGATTTCCTTGACCGATTTACGGGCCAGGGTCGCCATCTCGCGTTCAAGGTTTCGCACACCGGCTTCACGGGTGTAGCGGCGAACGATGAATTGCAGCGCGTCATCCTCGATCGTGAACTCGCCTTCGCGCAGTCCATGATCTTTTTCCGCTTTCGGAAGGAGGTGACGGCGGCAGATTTCCACTTTCTCCTCTTCCGTGTAGCCGGCAATCCGGATGACTTCCATACGGTCCATCAAAGGACCTGGAATATTCAGCGTATTGGCTGTCGTCACGAACATTACGTCTGAAAGATCGTATTCGACCTCCAGGTAATGATCCATGAAGGAGGAGTTCTGTTCCGGATCAAGCACCTCGAGCAGAGCGGACGACGGATCGCCGCGGAAATCCATGCCCATCTTGTCGATCTCGTCGAGCAGAAAGAGCGGGTTGGATTTCTTCGCCTTTTTCATCGACTGGATGACCTTGCCGGGCATCGAACCGATGTAAGTGCGGCGGTGACCGCGGATTTCCGCCTCATCACGCACGCCACCGAGGGACATACGGACGAATTCGCGGCCCGTTGCCTTGGCGATGGACTTGCCAAGCGACGTCTTACCGACGCCAGGAGGTCCGACGAGGCAGAGAATCGGTCCTCTCAATTTGTTGGCCCGGCTCTGAACCGCCAGATATTCGACGATCCGTTCCTTGACCTTGTCGA
>NZ_JAILWL010000495.1 GCF_025698965.1 Roseibium sp. | reverse complement strand
ATCGAAGGAATAAAGAGCCGTTGAAATCGACTGCGTCGCCTACAAAAAGCCGGACTGACACGATGCGGGATATCCTGTCTGTCTTGCAGGAAGTCGAACCGGACCTCTCAAAGTCAGAGAGGATTCTTGCAACGCTTTTGCGCAGTGAGGCGGATTTCATTGTCAATGCAGGCATAACCGATGTCGCGGATCGAGCGGGCGTTTCGCCGCCCACCGTAACGAGATTCTGCCGCCGCCTTGGCTGCGAAAGCTTTACCGCCTTCAAAGTTCAGGTTGCCCAGGTCGCCTTTGCCGGCGCACGGTATCTAACTGCAAACAACTCCTCTGTCGCTCCAATGGATGTTGCCGACAGCTTGCTTGCCCAGTTACAGGAAGCTGCCGAAAGGACACGGAAGACATTGGATGTCGGCTCTGCCTCCAGAGCGGCAGACGTCATTGCAAACGCAGGACTTGTTGCAACTTTCGGCGCGGGCGGCACTTCCTCGATGATAGCCGACGAACTGCAGAATCGACTGTTCCGCCTAGGCCTGCGCACGATCAGCGTCACAGATCATGCCATGCAATTGATGCAGGCAGCGACCCTTCGGCACGGTGACGTTATCATTGCGTCTTCGGTATCCGGTCTCAACCATCAGATGGTGCGGGCATTGGAAGCGGGAAAGACATATGGTGCCACAATCGTTGCCCTGACGCGGCCTGGGCGCCCAGTCTCAAACCTCGCTGACATTACCATCGGGATCGATCTGCCGGAAGGCGACAACATCCTGAGACCCAGCATGAGCAGATACGCCTATCTTTACGTGACCGACTTACTGGCCACGTTCGTTGCCATGAAACGTGGTGATGAATCTCGTGAAAGTCTGAGGCGCGTCAAACATCAACTCAGCAATTCCCGCGACGAAGATGACAAGGAAGCGCTCGGTGACTGACCAGACATCCAGGCCCGTGGCCGTTGTAACCGGTGCTGCCGGAGACATCGGCTTCTCAATCGCAGCCAGACTGGCCACCTCTCACAAACTCGCTTTGGTCGACATAAACCATGACGCCCTATCTGACGCTGCTGTCAGGCTTCGGGCAGACGGTGTCGATGTCACAGCAATCCAATGTGACCTGACCAGGCAGGAAGATCTAAGGCAAATGGCCGATCAGGCTTGTTGGTTGGGACAGGTCAACGTGCTTGTAAATAATGCTGGTTCCGCGAGGGCGTTATCACTCCATTCCATGACAGATAACGACTTGTCTCATGACCTTGCATTGAACCTGCAGGCAGCCCTCAACTGCTTCAAGGCTCTGGAACGATCGCTCACTGAAAGTGACCAGGGAAGTGTCGTCAATATTGCGTCGGTCAACGGATTGGCAATCTTCGGTCACCCGGCCTATAGCGCGGCCAAAGCAGGTCTCATTCAGGCCACCAGATCAATTGCAGTCGAATATGGAAAGTATGGCCTTAGAGCCAACGCAGTTGCTCCCGGCACCGTCAAGACACAAGCCTGGAAGGCACGAGAGGCGGCTAATCCCGGTGTATTTGATGAGGCATTGAGCTGGTATCCCTACAAGCATCTGCCGGAACCCGGCGACATTGCAGAGGCTGTCGGATTTCTGGTCAGTCCCTCTGCCCGTTGTATCACGGGCGTTTGCCTTCCGGTCGATAGTGGCCTGACGGCCGGATCGACCGCCCTTCCAAGAACATTCACACAATCAACAGACTTTGACGGGTTTTAAACATGACCAGTTTTGTTCTCGATAGTTTTTACGTACCGGCAGATAAACCTGAAAACGCTCGTCTTGAACTCAGACTGACAAATACGGGTTCGACACCCTTGAAATCATTCTCTCTTGCGTTCACTTCGCTGACACGGGCAAGAGCTGACGCAGTTTTGGAAAATGCGACCGGGTTCAGGCGTGTTGCGAATTTTCATGAAGTCTCGCCCCCCGAAAATCTTGAGCTTACTCCGGGCGGCAGCTGGAATTTCGCCTTCAAAGGACTGGCCAACGAAGCTAGACACCGGCTGGACGGTCCCAAATCCGGCTATGTCACCACGAATGGCGCAATCGCAGACGTGCAATGCACTGATCTGAGGGCTCCAACGGCGCTGATCACAGGCGAACGAAAAATCGTATCCGGTGGTTCCGACCAGGAACAGCTACACTTAACGCCTTGGCCGCAATCCGTTGAGATAGATTCTTATCGAGATGACTTGTCCGGCTATGCATTGGAAAATGCTACACCTGCTGATCTGGCGGCGGCAGCCAAGATCAATGCCCTGTCCAACAGGCTTTTTCCGGATACCCCCTACCCCTTCCGGTTCCAAAGCTTGCCGGAGTTCCTTAAGCTGGACTTTCGCCTGGACAACACACTTTCCGATGACGGCTATCAACTGGACTGGTCTTCGGACGCTGTCACGCTGAGTTATGGTGCAGCAACCGGCCGTGATTACGGCCTGACTACGCTCGCTCAAATTGCCTCTGGCGCATACCGAGTGCCCGGTTCTTTCAGGTTTCCCGCAAATGGCAGGATAAAAGACGAACCACGTTTTTCCTGGCGAGGAACGCATCTCGATGTGTCGCGTCACTTCAGGGGGCCGGAAGATATCCGACGTCTTCTGGATATCCTGGCCTGGGGCAGGATGAATGTCTTTCAGTGGCATCTGACCGACGATGAAGGCTGGCGAATTGAAATCAAGGCCTATCCGGAACTGACATCCAGCGGCTCCAAGCGAGGCCCTGGCAGTTTACAGGTAGCCCAGCTTGGTTTTGCCTCGGAAACCTATGCAGGTTTCTATTCTCAAGAAGACATACAAAAGATTGTTGCGCATGCTGCAAGCCTCAACATCGATGTTCTTCCTGAAATTGATATTCCCGGACATTGCACTGCTGTCTTAACGACCTATCCGAAACTTGCGGATCAGGCCGAGCCACCGGAAAGTTATCATTCGATACAGGGATATCCCAACAACGCGCTCAACCCAGCCATGAGCACAACCTACGAGTTCCTTGAAAAAGTCTTCGCGGAAATCGCGCATCTTTTCCCGTTCGACTTCATTCATATCGGTGGAGACGAGGTCGATACAAAATCCTGGCTGACTTCTCCAAAGGTACAGCGCCTTATGGAAGAGCAGCAACTCCAAGACACTATGGAAGTTCAGGCCTACTTCATGGAAAAGGTGCGGACCATCTTGACGAAACTCGGCAAGAAACTCGCTGGCTGGGACGAAGTTTCCCACGGTGGAGGCATTGATCCGGATGGCGTCCTCCTTATGGCCTGGCAGAAACAGGAAGTTACCAAGAACCTCATAGATGAGGGGTACGAGGTCATCTGCACACCCGGCCAGAATTACTACATGGACATGGTTCAGGCCTCATGCTGGATGGAACCGGGGGCAAGTTGGGCAGGTGTCTCGCGACCGGAGGCGACCTATGCCTACGAACCCTCAGACGGAATCTCGCAAGAACGACAAGGATTGCTTCGCGGAGTGCAAGCCTGCATCTGGTGCGAACACATGACCAGTAACGAGATTTTCAATCACATGGTCTTTCCAAGGCTTTACGCCGTAGCCGAGGCAGGCTGGACGTTGCCTGAAAACAAGAATTGGCAGCGTTTTGCCGGTCAAAGCGTTCTTTTTCCGGAACTTTGAATCCACCTGAAAGTTGTAAGATGAAGATAGCCGTTGGCGGCATTCATACCGAATGCAGTACATATTCTCCTCTTCTTCAAACAAGGGACGACTTCAGAATTGTCCGTGGAACAGAGCTGCTGACACAATCCGGTCTGGCGCGGGAACAATTTCCAACGACAACCTTCATCCCGTTGTTCCACGCTCGCTCCATCCCGGGTGGAGCTGTTTCAAAGGAATGCTATTGTTCCTTGAAAAATGAGTTTTTGAATGAACTTGAGAATTGCCTGCCTGTCGACGGCGTCCTGTTGATCATGCATGGCGCTATGCATGTTCAGGGTCTGGAAGACGTTGAAGGTGATTGGATTTCTGCGGTTCGTGCCCGGATCGGACAAGAGACCCCGATAGCCGTCAGCTACGATCTGCATGGCAACGTCACCCAACAGATCGTAGATCAGATCGATATTTTCTGCGCCTACCGGACCGCGCCGCACATAGATGTGAGGCAAACCCATTTGCGCGCAGCTGCCAACCTGGTGGATCAGCTGAGTGGTGGGCCAACCCGATTTGTTGCCTGGACACCTGTTCCATTGCTGCTTCCAGGCGAACGGACAAGTACGGAAGACGAACCTGCCAGATCCCTGTATCGACGATTGCCGGATTTTGACAAACGCGATGGTGTTGCCGATTCCAACCTGATGATTGGTTATGTCTGGGCCGACACCAACAGGGCAACCGCAGCTGCGGTTGTAACCGGCACTTCAATCGATGAAACAAAAGCGACCGCCAATGAAATTGCTGCCTCTTACTGGGCGGAACGGAAAAATTTCATCTTTGGCGTCCCAACCATGCCGTTGGCCGATTGCCTGGAAGATGCGGAGAGAACAACTACAGGCCCCTTCATTCTGGCTGACAGTGGTGACAACCCGACAGGCGGCGGTGTTGGTGATCGTAGCGACGTGCTTCACGCCTGGCTTCAACGCGGCCTCACAAACGGTGTTTTTGCTGGCATTGCGGACCCAAAGGCAACGGCGCAAGCCTGGTCAGCTGCGGAAGGCGGCTCAGTTTCAC
>NZ_JAILWL010000494.1 GCF_025698965.1 Roseibium sp. | reverse complement strand
ATCAATACGGGCTTCGCTTCCCTCCTGTTCAAGACTCAAATGCAACACACGCCGCGCCCGAAACCAATTCGTCCACACGTCCTGGACGCGACCAGCTGCCAGTGCGTTAGGGATTAGTCAGTTCCGGTGGAGCGATCCGGACGGTCCGAGTGGCCCAGATCCCTGGCCGGCCACAGGAGATCCCGCAGGCGCTGTTTCAGGATCTTGGCCTCGGGGAAACCGCCATCTTCCTTCCGGTCCCAGACCAATGTTTCATCGCAAGTTATTGTGAAGGTCCCACCCGTGCCGGGAACCAGAGTGACCGCCCCGGTTTCCTCAGAAAAAGTCGACAGGATTTCCTGTGCCATCCAGGCACTGCGCAGGAGCCAATTGCATTGGCGGCAATAGGTGATGATGATATGGGGCGAGGGGACGTTCGTCATGGCGTCTCACCTTATCCTTCAAACGTGGTTTTTCCGCTTGTGCCACAGACGAGTACCCAAATACCAGAAGACTTGTTTCCCGAGGTCTTCGAAGCATTTCAGGCGCAGCCCTCATTGCTTGAAATCTGCGGCAAGCCAAGGCTAGTGACGCCGCATTCCGGTCTCACCAACCGTGTCTACCGGCTTGTGTCGGGTCATGGAGAGTTCTTTTTGCGCCTGCCACGTGCAGAAACAGCTGGAATGATCGACAGAATTGCAGAGGCACACAATCTGATCTGGGCAGCTGATCTTGGTCTTGCACTACCGGCTTTGTTTTGTGACCCGGAAACGGGTGTTCTGGTCACCCGTTCCGTTCAAGACGTGACCAGGCCTTCCGCTAGACTTCCCACTCGGCTTGGAGATGCGATCGGACGATTGCATGCTTCAAATGCGCCGTTCCAAGGTACGCTGGACGCCGATGCTGTTTTCCTCGCGCAGCGAGAACTGCTTGCAAAGACCTCAGTATTCTGGAGCGAGATGGTGGAGTTGGAGGGTGAGTTGAAGAGTGTCCAAGACACGGCATCGCAGACAGGTCCCCTGAATAGGGTGCCATGCCATGGCGACCTGTCACCAGGCAACTGCCTTGGAACGCCAGACGGGCTCTGGTTGATTGACTGGGAATATTCAGGCATGGCGGACCCTGCCTGGGACCTGGCTTACGCAGTATTGGAGCATGGCTTCCCTTACCAGCAAGAAACTGAATTCCTGGAGGCCTATTGTGCAAGTGGCGCAAAAGCTCTCTGTCCTTCTTTCGAGCGGTTGGAAACGATGAAATCCAAGTGCGACGCTGTGTCGGCTCTCTGGGCATTGGAGCAGGTCAGCAACGGGCGAGACAAGGCTGTGTTTCTTCCCTTTGCCCGCGAACGGAGAGACCGCGCACTTTCAAGGTTGAGAGCTCTCAATTGACCGGGGTTGGTTGCAGCCCTGGATCCTTCAGACATTGTGCGTAGCGACTGGTCATCCGAGCGCGCAGGGACTGGTTGTCGGGGTCTTTGTTAAGAGGTTCCCAGACATCGTCCGCCTTGAGGTGTGCGACCGTGCAGCTGCAGGCAGCCTTGCAGATATCCGGCGCTCCTAGATTTTCCTGACAAGCGACATTGCAGTTTCTGATGAACGTCTTTGCAACAAGGTCCATGTCAGGACCTATCATGGTTGCCAACCAGACGAGACTGAAGAGCACCGGCTGGTGCAGCAGGTAGATTACAAGGGAATGGCGCCCGACAAATCTGGTCGAACGGCCTGGGTTGCCGGTAAACTGGAGTGAAGAAAGTTTCTGCCAGACCTGTCGTTGTCGAAAAGCCTTGGAAAGTGCGAGACCAGCAAGCGTGACACCCGCCCACGGTGCGACGGGCACATAATCGACGCTGCCGTAACTTGGCGTGCCGAGCCCGGTCCAGAGCCAGATCTGGCCGTTGAAGATATGGGAACTTGCCCAAAGTGGCAGCGTCAGGAAAAAGGCTGATCCGAGGATGGTGGTCCAAAGAGGCAGGCGGATGAAAGGCAGGGCGATCAGGCTGCACGCTGCAATGGAATGCAGAATACCGAACCGTACAAAATTGTTGCCGAATGTGTAGTAGGTCACAAGAGAGATGGCGGCTGCCGCGGCGACGATGACAGCGAAGCGACGCCAGAATGGCTGCCAGCGAATTCCCTTGTGGTGGGCCAGATCCAACCCGATGCCTGACAGAAACAGAAAGCTGCCGGCAATACCGGCAGCAAAACCGCGCCAACCTGCTCCTTGAGCGACTGGCCATTCAACATATCCGAACCAGGAAAGATCCCAGGAAAAATGATAGATCGCCATGGCAACAACGGCGAGGCCGCGGGCAAGATCTAGCACGGCCAATCGCGATGCGCGCATTACAAGGCTTTCTGAAATTTGCAGATCACACGAGTGCTACAGGCTCGGGACCATTTCATCAAGCAATCGGGTCGATTTCTATTGGACGAGAACTAGGTACTGAAAATGACGACCAAAGTCGTAAAAAGTGCCGATACGGCTAGCATGGCACCCACATAAGGCCACGGAGATGGTCGATGGACGGTAAACGCATCGTGGTTCGCCGGGTCCTGCATCATTACCCTTAACTCCTTCTGTCCCACCATAAGGAGACACGACAGTGCTGCAACTGGCTGATCACGAAAAGATGGTAAATGAACTCCTAACCAGTTTTCCCAAGAAAAGTGTCAAGTTGTGGAGTAACTGGCAAAGTAATTTTTTAACTGTTGACGTGAGGAACTCTTTGTAATCACGGGGATTTTATCGTCAATTCAAAATATGCCAGGAAAAGACCCATTACAGATAGTAAGAAATCTTACTGACAAAAAGTGTTTTACCAGGTCCTGAGGCGGATGATTTGGCCGTGGACAGGATGGCGAATACTGGCTCTGCCTGCACCGGTAATTGGGTCCCGTCCTCGCAAGCCATCTTGTACATGCATTCAACTTTGACCGGTCAATCTCTGCTGTTATTCAAAGCCGGGACCGCCTTTCCCAGTGAAAATGAAACGGTGGCGTCAGCGAGAACGTCCAGAGCGTCGATAACCCGGTAGCACTCCTTCAAATCGTTTGCGAGGAATGAAAATTCGGTGCAACTGACCAGCAAGACGTCACAGCCTTCCGTTGAAAGTTCCGAAGCTGCGGAGCGGGCCGTTTCAAACGCCGACGCATCGTTGGCCGAAACCTTGAGTGCCTTGATCGCCGACAGGATCGCGGCTTCATCCTTCGGGTAAACCGGTGTCATGCCTGCGTCTTTGATTGGCGTGTCGTAAACGTTCGTCATGCGAACAGCTGGCGAAGCCAGTATTCCAATGCGGGCTCCGGGAAATTCCCGGCCAATATGCTCAACCGTCAGATCGACCATCGACAGGAATGGAATTGTTGCTGCCTTGCAAATGTGTTCGCGGTAGTTGTGTGCGGTATTGCACGGCATGACGAGCGCTTCGGCACCCGCTTTCTCCAGTTTGCGCGCCATTGCCGCAAGTGTTGGGCCCGGGTCTTCCCCTGTCCCTTCAATCAGGGCCCTGATGCGTGAGGGAACTTGCGTGTTGTTGTCCACGATCAGTGGTACGTGGTCGGAATCGTCGCCGGCAGGGACCGCCTGAACCACTTTCTGCATGAAGAGAATGGTTGCCTCCGGGCCCATGCCTCCCAAAACGCCGATAGGCCGCTTCTGGTTGTTCATGCGGCACCTGAGATCAGCTGCTGCCTGACAGTATGCCTGATGATCGCTGCGATATGTTCGCAATCGTCGAGCGAGAATTTCAGCGGGATGCGCATATCGAAAAGACCGGCGAGGATCTTGTCGGTTTTCGGAAGCTCCTGACGATCCACGTAATTCCAGCTGTGGTGGTTGGAAGTAAAAGCAACCGGATCGCTGTCGCCGAACCATTTCAGTTCAACGCCAAGAGCCTTGTTTGCCAAAACGAATTCGTCCGCCGTCTCCGCGTCGATCCGGGGGAGGCGAAACTGGATTGAGCTGCCAACGTAGAACTCATCTGGAGGCCGACAGGGGAGGTGAATATCCGCGACAGTGGAAAGGCGGTCTGCAATGAGATCGTGGCGCTCGTTCCAGCGCCGGATGTTGTCGTCAAGCGTTGCAAGCTGAGGTAGCAGGATGGCCGCGCGGAGATTGTCCATACGTCCTGACATGTTGGGGGTCTCCAGACGGATGGTTTTGAAGAACTCTTCGGGGGGCGCAGCTCCGTGGCGGCCGTAAAGCATGTAGGAACCGGACATCATGATTGCTCGGGCCATGAATTCCGGATCGTTCGAGGTCAGCAAGCCTCCCTCTCCGGAATTGAGGTGCTTGTAGGTCTGTGTCGAAAAACAGCCTGCCAGACCAAAATTGCCACTGAGGCGGTTCTTCCATTTTGCTCCCATCGTGTGGGCGCAATCTTCGATCAGAGTTACGTTGTTCGCCTCCAGCAGCGTGACGAGAGCATCCATGTCGCAGAGATGGCCCCGCATGCTGGACAGAAGAAGCATTTTTGCTCCGCTGCTCGCGATCTTGGTTTCCAGGTCCTCAAGATCCAGAACCAGATCCTCCGTGACCTCTACAAAGATCGGCCTTGCACCAGCCGCGGCAATAGCTCCTGGAACGGGAGCGAGTGTAAAGCTGTTGGTCAGAACAGGATCGCCGGGCTGTACACCCGCCGCCCGAAGCGCAATGGACAGGGCATAGCCGCCGGAAGCACAGGCCAGGCAGTAGCGTGCGTTCTGGTAATCGG
>NZ_JAILWL010000493.1 GCF_025698965.1 Roseibium sp. | reverse complement strand
GTATTCACCGTTATGTGCGTCCCAACGTGTGGTCAGTGCGTTTTGCATGCCCATCGCCGAAACGACTTCGGAATTGCGTTGGCCACTTTCGACAAGCGACGCGCGGCGCCCGGCCTGTCCGGCAGCTTCCTCGGTCGGTTTTCGCGACATCATCTCGTTCAGGCCAATCAAAATGGTGATTATGATCGCACCGGCGAGACCTACGAATCCCAGAAGCGGATGAAACAGAAAGACAATCCCGAGATAGAGCGGCAGCCACGGAATATCGAAGATTGCCGCAGGTCCAGGACCGGAAAGAAACTGACGGATCGTGTCAAGGTCCTGCACGGGTCGCAGCTTTGCAGCCTGCCGACCAAGGCGAACTGGAAGCGAGTTGGAGACCTTATAGACAATTCCCGACAGGCGAGCGTCCACCCGCTGCCCCAGACGCGCCAGAATACGTCCGCGAATTCCCTCCAGAATGCCGTAAAAAACATAGAGCACCATGGCGAGAATGCCGATAACGACAAGTGTTGGAACAGAACCGCTGGCCAGAACACGGTCATAAACCTGAAGCATGAAAACAGGGCCGGTCAGCATCAGGATATTAATTACGAAACTGACGATTGCGACGCCCCAGAAAGCGGTCCGGATAGGGCGGAAGGCCAAGGATACGGGATTATCACGTCCTGAAATTGCTTTTGCGTTACGTTGCCTAGCGCCTGCCATCTAATCCTCTGGTTTCCCGCCAATGATATGTCTTCTCGCGCAACTCCTCTCACAAAAAGAGACTTTGCCGGAGACCTAACAAAATTAGCGTCACTTATGACGGAATTCTTGCGATCAATTTCATACGCCCGAGATTTGTACCCGGTTCAGCGTAATCCCAAAATCTGGACGATACCTTGATTGCCCCAAGTTTCGTTCCGCCACAACAATAACGACAGCTAAAACAGTGTAAATTTGTCAAAAACCCGACCACGATGGGCCGGGTTCTCAACTTCGTAAATTTTTTTGCGATTACCCTGCAGCGGCGACTGCCCGTTTTGCCATGACAGTCACCAGATTTGCCCGGTAGGCCGCAGATCCGTGAATGTCATGCAATATACCGCCGGCATCGACCTTTACCCCGGCAACGGAATCCGGCGACCAGTTCGCAGCAAGAGCTGTTTCCATTCCATCCACACGGAAAACTCCGTAATGGCCTGCCCCGGTAACCGCGACACGGACACTTCCGTCCTGGTGCTGGGCGACAAATACACCTGCCATGGCATACCGAGATGCCGGGTTGGGATATTTTGCGTAGGCGCCCTTGGAAACAATCGGAAAATTCACCGAGACAACGATTTCGTCTTCGTCCAGTGCGGTATCGAACATGCCGATGAAGAAGTCTTCGGCCGTCAGTTCCCGTTTACTGGTGACCACAGTCGCCCCCAAAGCGACCAAGGCCGCCGGATAGTCGGCTGCCGGGTCGTTGTTTGCAATGGAACCGCCAAGCGTTCCCATGTTGCGAACCGCAGCATCCCCGATACCGTTCGCCAAACCGGCCAGGCTCGGGAGTTTTTCCCGAACAAGATCGGAATCCGCAACTTCAGCATGGGTCGTTGCCGCACCAATGGAAATACTGCCACTTCCCTCGCAGATGCCGTTCATCTGATCGATTTTTGTGACATCCACAAGGTCACTCGGCGCAGCCAATCTCTGTTTCATGGTCGGCAACAAAGTCTGACCACCACCAAGAAATTTGCCATCATCCGACTTGGAAACCAGATCCGCCGCTTCAGCAACGGAATTGGCACGATGATAGTGTGTCTCATACATTTCGCATCTCCCCCAGATTGGGTTCAAGTGTCTTTAAAATACGGTCGAACTACAGGCAGGAGCAAAAGGGATGGCCTTTAGGTCACCCTCAAAAATCTCCCGATCCTTGGGACCTTCAATTTCAGCCCCCAGTTTCTGAGCCATGTCCCACATGTCGACAGCCTTTCCGCGATCTCCATTCAATTCCAACGCCCGTGCCATCAGTTCGAAAGCATAGGCATGATCGAAATCACGCAATTCGGATGAATGTTTTTCGGTCAGATCAATAACCCTCTGGGCGTGCCTCAGTGCTGCATCAGCAATCCCCAAGACAACATAGACCCTGCCGAGAATCCATTCACCACGTTGCTGCTGAACTGGACCACCTGCCTGCAACCAGTGATACAAGCTGGCATGTGCTGCATGGACCATCTCATCGCTTTCCTCAGCCGTCCGGTCGTTCTTTTCAAGAAGAGACCAGACTCTCTGATTGAGCGAAATCGCCATAGCTTGATGATCCATGCCGTCCTGCATCGCTTACTCCGCAGCTGCTTTCGTCACAGATTGGCAAAGTGACCAGACTTTCTCTGCGGAGGCAGGCATCGTCAGATCATTGCTGCCAATAGCATCAGTGATCGCGTTGATGACCGCTGGGGGAGAGCCGATAGCACCGGCCTCGCCGCACCCTTTCATCCCGAGAGGATTCCCCGGACAAAGTGTCTCGTGCGTTGAAAGACTGAACGACGGCACATCATCCGCACGCGGCATCGTGTAATCCATGAAGGAAGCCGTAAGCAGTTGACCATGTTCGTCATAAGCGGCGTTTTCAAGAAGCGCCTGGCCGATGCCCTGCACTAGGCCGCCATGAACCTGACCCTCCACGATCATCGGATTGATCACCTTGCCGAAATCGTCTGCGGCAACAAAGCTGACAATTTCGGTCTTGCCGGTTTCCGGATCGATTTCGACTTCACACACATAGGCGCCCGCCGGGAAAGTGAAGTTTGTCGGATCGTAAAACGCCCCTTCCTTCAGTCCCGGTTCCATGCCTTCCGGCAAATTGTGACCTGTATAGGCAGCCAGCGAGACTTCTGTGAATGTGAGTTTCTTGTCCGTTCCGGCAACTTTCAGCTCACCGCCTTCAATCTGAATATCGCCCTCAGAGGCCTCCATCAGATGTGCGGCGATCTTCTTGGCCTTGGCTTCAACCTTGTCGAGCGCCTTGACGATCGCGGACATACCGACGGCACCGGATCGGGATCCGTAGGTACCCATTCCGAACTGCACTTTATCGGTATCGCCGTGAACAATTGAAACGGCATCGGAATCCAGACCGAACCGTTCGCTTACAAGCTGCGCAAAGGTGGTTTCATGGCCTTGTCCATGACTGTGCGATCCTGTCAGAACTTCTACAGTCCCGATTGGATTTACACGTACTTCTGCCGATTCCCAAAGGCCGACACCCGCCCCGAGCGATCCAACAGCCGCAGATGGTGCGATCCCGCAAGCTTCAATGTAACAGGAAAGTCCAATTCCTCTCAGTTTACCGCGAGAAGCAGCTTCCGCCTTGCGTGCGGCAAAGCCATCAAAGTCCGCAGCCTGCAAAGCCGCATCCAGCGTGGCGTCATAGTTGCCCGCATCGTAGCACATGATCACCGGCGTCTGGTGCGGGAAGGATCTGACGAAGTTTTTTCGGCGGAATTCTGCCGGTGAGAGGCCGACTTCGCGCGCCGCTGTTTCCATCATTCTTTCAACAAGAAAAGTTGCTTCCGGCCGGCCGGCCCCGCGATAGGCGTCAACCGGGGTCGTGTTGGTGTAGACAGCTTTCACATTGGCATGGATGGCCGGAATGTCGTACTGGCCTGACAGCAGTGTCGCGTACAGATAAGTCGGAACAGATGACGAGAAGAGCGACATGTAGGCGCCGAGGTTGGCGATCGTCTTCACCCTGAGGCCGATGATCTTGTTGTCGGCATCAAGCGCAAGTTCTGCGTCGGAGACATGATCCCGGCCGTGAGCATCCGTCAGGAAGGCTTCAGTCCGGTCGGAGACCCATTTGACTGGCCTGCCAACCCGTTTTGAAGCCCACAGGCAAACGATCTCCTCAGGATAGATGAAGATTTTAGAGCCAAATCCGCCACCGACATCCGGCGCGATCACGCGCAATTTGTGTTCCGGCGCAACATTATAGAATGCCGACAGAACAAGCCGTGCAACATGAGGGTTTTGCGAGGTCGTATAGAGCGTGTGATGCTCTTCCGCATCGTTGTAACTCGCCAGCGCGGCCCGCGGTTCCATCGGATTGGGAACCAATCTGTTGTTACGGATCTCCATTCGCGTGACATGAGCGGCCCTGTCAAAAGCATCATTCACCGCTGCTTCGTCACCAATTTCCCAGTCATAAATCAAGTTGCCGGCTGCTTCCGGATGAATCTGAGGTGCAATTGCCTCAACGGCTGCCGCAGCGTCTGCAACAGCAGGCAGTTCTTCATAATCGACGACAACCGCGTCCGCCGCATCGCGCGCCTGCGCCTGCGTATCGGCAACGACCACCGCGACCGCCTGACCAACATGCCGGACGATCTCCGGCTCCAGGGCACGCCAACCTCCCATATTCATCGGGGACCCGTCCTTGGAGTGGATCATCCAGCCGCATATCAGGTTTCCAATGCCATCACCCACGAGCTGTTCACCGGTGAGAACCGCGTCAACCCCCGGCATGCCAAGGGCCGCACTGGCGTCAATTCCCTTGACCCTTGCGTGCGCGTGTGGTGAGCGCACGAATGCGGCAAACCCCATTCCCGGCAGAACCATGTCATCGGTGTATTGACCTTTTCCGGTAAGGAAGCGCTTATCCTCTTTGCGCAAGGCCCGGGCGCCAATCCCTTCAACTGCCATCACTCTCTCTCCCAAACTGTTTCCGGTTC
>NZ_JAILWL010000492.1 GCF_025698965.1 Roseibium sp. | reverse complement strand
TTGCGCTGGAAACCGCTCTCTGGTGTCGCTACTGTCTGGACACGGATGAAAATGGCCAAGAGCTGCTGCTTGAAGACGAAAGCGCCGAAATTCTGAAGTCATGGGCAGTAAGCGTGTTTGCGCCGGGAAGCGAAACATACGACTGGCCGGACGCCTTCGGTCAACTGGCTTCAGATCCGGAGTTCATCAAGGCGTTTGATGAGGCTGTCCGCAGCATCGCAACGCGTGGCGTTTCCGCGACGCTTACATCTTACATTGACGGCAACGCTGAACACACACCTGCAGGTCAACTGCCGAACGTCGGAACGTGACAAATCCGGTCGGCTGTATTGGCCGTCGCCTGAATTTGAACAGGTGTGAAGTTGCCAGGAGGGCAGAAGAGCTTACCTAGGAAACGTCCTGCTGAACGAAGCGAAATCAAGCAGCTTCGTTAAATCGGCAACAAACGTTTCAAAGACAGGTGCCCAAATGGTGAATTTGAACCGACGCGAAATCCTTGGCGCATGTGCCGTGTTGGCCGCAACCGGCCTGCCGGCATATGCGGACAATGCACATTTGCAGTATCTGGGCCTTGCAAAACCCGCACTGACAATCGAGACACCTGAACTGAATGTTCCGGATCTTGCCGGAAAGATCCATCAGGTTAAAGACTATGAAGGCAAGACCGTGCTCGTCTCCTTCTGGGCGACATGGTGTCCGCCCTGCCGCAAGGAAATGCCGACATTGGCCCGCCTCAGCCGTGAACTTGGCACCGACGACTTTGCCGTACTGGCGGTAAATGTCGGTGACAAACAGGAAAAAATTCAGGCTTTTCTTGACGAAATCGATCATGACGGCCTGCCGGTCCTCATGGATCAGAAGACGGATCTGCCAGGCAAATGGTTCCTGCGCGGGCTCCCGGTCACCTACGTCCTGACCCCCGACGGCCAGGTTGCCTACGGCGCGATTGGCGAGCGGGTCTGGGACTCTCCGGCGATGATCTCCGGTATCAGGTCCATTCACGACGCGTCTTGAACCGGGCAGCGGCTCAGCGCCCGTTGAAAGGCACCACAATCGGTGCGCCTGCAACCGCACATCTAGTGAGGGAAAGTGGGAAGTCATAGGCCTTTGACAACAGGTCTGACCGCATGACCTCCTCTGTGGCACCAAAGGCCAGGCGCTGTCCCTTTTGCATCACCAGCACCTTGTCGGCAAAGGTCAGGGTCAGGTTGAGATCGTGCATCACTGCGACCACGCCACCACCCCTTGCGGCATATTCGGCCGCCAGCTGCATGATCTGATATTGGTGCTTGATGTCCAGACTTGAGACCGGTTCGTCCAGAAACAGCCAGCGCGGAGGCCCGTCTATCGGCACGGGCTCCCAGACCTGACACAGAACTCTGGCAAGCTGAACACGCTGCTGCTCACCGCCGGAAAGGTCCTGATAGTTCCGCCCTTCAAAGCCGGACAGGCCAACCTTCGACAAGGCTTCCGCCAATCGCCGAGTTCTCGCGTTTTTGTTGTGACGCCTGTCGATCAGACCAAGTCCAATGACTTCTGCAACATTCAAGGGAAACGAAATCTGACTGGCCTGCGGCAGCACGCCCCGCATTTCCGCCTGGATTTCTGGAGACAGCCCGCGAACGTCCTGCCCGGCCAGAAACACGTCACCAGAACAAACCAGTTCTCCAGTCATGGCGCGAAGAAGCGTTGTTTTCCCTGATCCGCTCGGGCCGATGATCGCCAGAAACTCTCCGGCTTTTGCATCAAACGACAGGTTGGACACAATGGTCGTCTTACCCATTTGGACAGTGACACGGTTCACGTGAAGTTCGCAGACCGAAGCGTCAGAGCTAAAAGTCATGTGCTGCAACATGCCTGCCTCTCTAAAGTCCCATCAGGCCGCGCCTTCGCAGCAATATCCAAAGGAAAAACGGCGCGCCGGCAAATGCTGTAATGATCCCGATGGGGAGCTCCGCCGGTGCCACGATCGTTCGGCTGAGCGTATCGGCGGCAATCAGAAGGCTTGCGCCCAGCAAGGCAGCAGCAGGCAAGAGATATCGATGATCCGGTCCGATGGTGAGCCGCAATAGATGCGGCACAACGATGCCAACAAAACCGATACCACCGCTGACGGCAACCGAGGCTCCGGTCGCTGCTGCGACCATCAGGATGCTGATATTCTTGAGCCGTTGAACCCGGATGCCGATATGTGTTGCTGCAGCTTCACCCAGGGTCAGCCCGTTCAACCCACGCGCCAGGAATGGAACGGCAAATAGCATCACAAGGATTATCGGGGCCGCTGACGTAACTTTTTCCCAGTTCGAACCAGCAAGCGATCCCAGTCCCCAGAATTGCAGGTCGCGCAATTCCTGATCGTCGGCAACATAGACCAGTAATCCAGTCGTCGCGCCGGTCAGTGCTCCAAGCGCGATCCCTGCGAGCAGTAACGTCGCAACGGAAGTGATCCCGCCGCGCGTCCCGATCCGATAAAGCAACAAGGTCGTGATCAGACCTCCGACAAAGGCTGCAAGTGGAACTGCGTAATATCCGAGAACCGCTGCAACCGGAGCCAGTGCCGAGCCGCCCAGAACAATGAACAGCGCCGCTCCGAGGCCGGCCCCTGCAGAAACCCCGACAATTCCCGGATCCGCCAGCGGATTGCGGAAGAGTCCTTGCATGACGGCTCCGGACACTGCCAGTGCCGCGCCGACCAATGCACCAAGTACGACGCGCGGCAAGCGAATATCCTTGATGACAATCCAGTCGCGAAGCGAGACGCCCGCAGGCGCTCCTTCCCTGGAAGAAAAGAGATGCGCCGGTAGGTGTGGGAGAACATCGAGAACAGGAATTGAAATCGGCCCAATTGCAAGACCGGCAAACATGGACCCAGCGGTAATAACCACCAGCAGCGCGATAACGGCTCGTGCAAGCGGTTCCCGGTTTCCTGTTCCCGCCGCTTCAATTCCAAACCAGTTCTTTAAGCGCATTGGCCGCTCTGAAAATGTCATCTCGGACATGCGCAGTGTCAGCTCCGGATATCTGACAGTTGATCAGACAGTTCACGAATGGCATCGGCTGTTCGAGGGCCAAACCCGAGCAGGTACTGTCCACCCATCACAATCACCCGCTTGTTCTGACCAGCCGGTGTTTGCGCAAGTGCCGGATGGTCGAAAACCTCTTCAGGGTGGACATTGTGGTTTTCACCACGCTGCATCATCAGAACGACATCAGGAGCAGCACTCAAAACAGCTTCGTCACTCAGTTGCTTGTAACCAGAGAAATCATCAACAGCATTGCGTGCACCTGCGAGCGCAATAATACCGGAAGCAGCGGTCTCGGAACCTGATGCCAGGATCCGCCCGTCTCTTGCAGTCAGGATGAAAAGGACACGTAAGTCACTTGAACTCATATCGGCTTCGCTCTGGGCTGTCTCAAGATCCACCTTGAGTTTTTCTGCCAACTTCTCAGCCTTTTCAGGAACACCCAAGGCTTCCCCGACCGCCAGAACCTTGTTCAGAATTCCCTGATCGGTGAATTCTTCCGGAATATCCGCAATTGCAACTCCGGACTTTTTCAAAACATCTACGGTTTCAACCGGTCCACTGCCTTCCAGCATCAGGATTAGGTCCGGATCAACTGACATCACCCCTTCCGGAGACAGAGCACGAATGTAACCGACGTCGGGAAGTTTGGCAGCGCTGGCTGGGTGATTGCTGGTTGTATCACGCGCGACAAGGCGATCTTCTTCACCAAGCGCAAAGACAATTTCCGTCACCGAACCACCGACGGCAACGATACGGTGTGCCGATTGTGCCAGTGTGCCCTCGGCAAGCAAAGACTTGCTCGGCGCGAGCAACGCTGCCGCCGTCAGGGCACACGCCGCGGTCAAACTATAAAATCTTGAGTGAAACAGAGTTCTCATTCCGCTGCTCCCAGAACAATTGAACGATCCAGCCGGGGCAGATTCTCGGCCAGCCCCCGCCAGTCGGAACGCTCTTGGTTGCCTTCGCCGCGAACACCGAAGAACTGGATAATCTGCTGGCCGTTGCTGTCATACGCTTCAATCGACGTCACGTGACCGACATCGGCCGGTTTGCGCACCGCCCAGACTTCAAAAATGTGATCCAATCTCAGATGCAGATGAAACGTCGGATCCATCACGTTGATCCACGGTCCCTTGTCCACGACGTTTTCAACCGTGCCGGAATGGATCTGAATACAGCCGCGATTGCCGACGAAGCACATAATAGGAATGCCCTCGGACGCCGCCAATCTTAGAAGAGCGGGAACCGATCCGGTGTCGAGCGGCCAGGCCCAGGTTTCACCGGCAAGTTCGAAGGCACTCACCCGGTCAAGATCCAGATCTCTCAACAGGCCATGAAACTGATGCGGGTCGGTCATCGCCTGCCATCGGTCTCGCAAAACTCCTTCCACGCCATCAGATGGAAGTTTGCGGGAGAACGGTTTGGCAGTGGTGACTGCAGGCAAAACGTCATATGCCTGATCCTCCAACGCCAGTCCGTCCACCAGATCATCCCAGGCTTCCAAGTCGGTATCCGGGCGGGCGTGAATTTTCTGAACCGCATCGCCATGCGCATCAAAAAACTGCAACGACCGGCGCACATCCTTGCCATCTGATTTCTCGACGGCGAACCCGTAAACCCAATTTGCCGGGAACATTCGCGTGTCGATCCGGTCGCCGAGCATGAGCGCGGCGCGTTGTCC
>NZ_JAILWL010000491.1 GCF_025698965.1 Roseibium sp. | reverse complement strand
CACCACCTCTGAGTTCATACCCGTTGGCATCCCGTTTTTCACAAAGACTATCGCTGCAGGTCTCATCATAACGCCGCAACAACAATGACCCTTCAACAAAGGGCGACAGAACACCCCCGGCATTGCCGTCGAGCCTCAACCCCGCCGAATAGAGCGTATTGTCTCTGCCGCTTTCCGAAGAACCGTCAGAGGTGTAAACGCTGCGGTCCGCGCCAAGAGAGGCAGTCGCCGCCACAAGTCCGACGCGCCGTGTTGCGCTCACGTCTCCGGTCAACTGCTGTATATGATCGGTGTCTCCCGAGGACTCGGCACTGCCATCCTCCTCTCTGGAATAGGAGTAACCGAGCCCGGTTGTGACCTGCGTCGCTTCGCTGATGTCGAGACGCAAATTGGCTGCTGCGGCCACAGAACCGTCATTGTCGTCCGAATTTTCCGGATAACCCGTATAGGTACCGCGCAGGGAGGCGTCGAATTGATGACGGCTCCAGTCAGACGTCAGGGCAAAATCCGGTGAAATCCGGTAGAGACCGCCAGAAGTTCCGGAAGAGGACTGGGAAGTGTTGTCCGTCCAGCCGGTTGAAAGCGTCAACTGGGGAACAAAGGTGAACGAACCGAGTCTGATACCTTCAGCTGCATCAAAGGTCGTGTCACCACCAAACACGCTGTCATCGATACCCACGCCCGATACAGGCGCCGACCTGCTGGTTGCAGCCAGCCGGTCTGAAAACGGCCTGACCGGCACAACGCGGCCATCTGTTCCAAGTCCGCTGGAGCCGGTTTCGGCTTCCGCGGCATTCAACGTACGGCGCAGAGCGTAAACATTCGACTGTGTCGGGTTGACCTGTGTATTCTCCACGGCCTGATCAGCAGTCTCCCCTGCAGCCTGTTGAGTGTCTTGGTCCCCGGTTCCCCGAAGGTCAGACAGTGCCGTCTGCGCAGCCGAAGGCATGGCCTGCAGGGCGGCAAAACAGACAATCAGGTGCACAAAACGGCGCATGAAATTCCAAAACCGGTCAAATTCTTAACGTTGCCTTCAAACTGACGAATGATGGTTAATCCTTCGTTTCTTTTTCGCAATTTGACACGCACCATAAACTTGCTCGGTTTAATCCTTTTAATGCATCGCGAGTTCTTGATCTGAGAGTAAGACTGGCCTAGTCCTAGGCGAGCTGAAAAAAAGATTTAAATGATGACCCATCCTCTATTTGATCCAAATTCCGACGGTAATGAAGACATCGCAACTCATTGCCTGGTGTCTGCCGAACGGACCCTCGAGACCGAAATTGCAGGTTTGAGCGCCGTTCGCGCTGCCTTGAAGGACGGATTGGGGAAACCGTTTCAACAAACCTGTGAACTCATTCAAAAGAGCAAGGGACGGGTCATCGTCACAGGCATAGGCAAAAGTGGCCATATCGGCACCAAAATCGCCGCCAGCTTCGCCTCCACCGGGACACCCTCTTTCTTTGTCCATGCAAGTGAAGCAAGTCACGGCGATCTCGGCATGATCACGGAGCACGATGTCGTCCTGGCTCTGTCCTGGTCCGGAGAAACCCAGGAACTTGCCGGTATCGTCAGTTACACAAGACGTTTCAAGGTTCCGCTGGTAGCCATCACGTCGCGCCAAGACAGCACGCTCGGCAAAGCATCCGATATCGTGTTGAAATTGCCAAGCGTCGTTGAAGCCTGTCCCCACGGGCTCGCTCCAACCACCTCCGCTCTGGTACAGCTGGCAATTGGCGACGCGCTTGCTGTGGCTCTGCTGGAAGGCGGTGGCTTCACGGCACAGGACTTCCGGGTATTTCACCCAGGAGGCCGTCTTGGTGCCAGCCTCAAATCGGCCAAGGACATCATGCATTCCGGCGAGCGCATGCCGCTGGTACCGACCTCGACTTCGATGAGCGAAGGCATTGTCCTTATGACCCAGCGGGGGTTTGGAGTTCTTGGCGTGGTAGATGAATTGAAACAACTTATCGGCATCATCACCGATGGTGACTTACGCCGTCACGTCTCTTCCAATCTTCTGGAAAAGACCGCCGGGGAAATCATGACGCCGTCTCCAAGAACCGTGTCACCGGATACCTTGTCCGCGTCCATTCTTGAACTGGTGAACAGCTTGTCGATTACATCAGTATTCGTCGTCGAAGACGGGCACCCGGTAGGAATCGTGCATGTCCATGACTTGTTGCGCATCGGAGCTGCCTGACGACCGACGGCGCCAGTCACATTTGCTTGTAAACGCAAAAAAGTCTCTTTCCGTCGCAAGATGATCCTGTTCATTAGGATTTGATTAGCCTTAACGACCTTAAACTGCACCAAAGTTTCACCGGCCTGCGGCCACAAACCTTGGTGTGTGTACAGAATGGATCTGGCGACCCTAATCGGTATTCTCGGCGCGTTCGGGATTGTCACGACCGCTATTTTTCTAGGCGGCAGTTTCGGCCAATTCGTCGATGTTCCCTCGGTCCTGATTGTTATCGGCGGGGGATTGGCTGCAACGCTGATCCGATTTCAACTCTCGGATATTGCCCACGCCTTCGTCACCGGCTTCAAGGTCGCCCTCTCGGGCAGGAATGCCAGTCCGCGTGATCTGATCACGGAAATGACCAATCTTGGCGAAATCGTTCGCAAGTCCGGTCCCCTCGGTCTGGAAAATGTCGACGTATCCGATCCGGTGCTGGCAAAAGGCGTTCAATACATCGCCGATGGTTACGAGCTTGAATTCATCAAGGAGGCCATGGAGCGTGAACGCGATCTGCAGCTCTCGCGCCTGTCCGAAGGCCGGCGCGTTTTCAAGGCACTTGGTGATTCGGCCCCCGCGTTCGGCATGATCGGAACACTCGTCGGTCTGGTTCAGATGTTGGCAAACATGGACGACCCGGCAGCGATTGGTCCTTCCATGGCTGTTGCCCTCCTGACCACCCTTTACGGAGCGCTTGTGTCAAACATCATCTGTCTGCCACTGGTGGACAAGCTGGATGCGAAATTCGATGTTGATGAGCTCAATCAGACCCTGATCATCGACGGTGTTTGCCAGATCCGAGAATCCAAGAGCCCTGCCCTCATCAAGGAAATGCTGGTGGCATATCTGCCGGAGAAAGCACGCGGCGATCTTGCTGAAGCCGCATAAGGCAACGAAAGAGCGGACGGCAAAGAATGGCAAAGAAAAAACAGAAGGTTAGCAGTGGAGCTCCCGACTGGCTCGTGACCTTCGCGGACTTGATGTCCCTGCTCGTCTGTTTCTTCGTTCTGATCATTTCATTCTCCATTCAGGACAAGGAAAAGCTTCAGGTTGTTGCCGGTTCAATGCGTGAGGCCTTTGGTGTCAAGGACACTTCTCGCAAGACCGGTATCATCGAGGTCGAAGGTATCCCGATCCGAGATTACATGAAGGATATCAGCCAGGTCGAGCAGGAAACCGATTCTGACTTCGCCCAGGAACGGCACGAAAAGCGGCGCAGGCAGGGACCAGAAGCCAACACCAACGACACGCTGGAAGCTGATATCGAAAAGCCTCGGCAATTTGCCACCGCTGCCGCCTCATTGCGGCAGGCCTGGCAGGAGATGCCGGAAATCACAGAAATTTCCAGCAACATCATCCTGGAAGAAACCGAAGATGGCCTCAACATCATGCTGGTTGATCAGGATGGCCGGTCAATGTTCCGAGAAGGCTCGAAATATCCTTACGAGACCACACGGCGTCTGATCGCCAAAATGGCTCCGGTGCTTGCACAGATGCCGAACAGGATTGAAATCACCGGCCATACGACCGCCGGTCAACCAACGTCCAACCCGAGTTACACCGGTTGGGATCTGTCCAGCGAGCGAGCCAATACCGCACGGCAGATCCTGGCAGAATATGGTGTTCCGGAAGACCAGTTCTTTGCTGTTGTCGGAAAATCGGACACGGAACCGCTCTTCCCGAACGATCCGTATCTTGCCGCGAACCGGCGGGTCGGGATACTGCTCAAGGCCGAAGAACCGCCGATCCCGCCCGGTCACAAGCTTTAACGGCAACTTCGCACGCAGCACGAAGAGCAATGCCTTCGTGCTACCTGTTGGGCGTACTTCAGTTTCACAGTCTCATTCGACGCGGGAAACAACCAGGCGCACACCATCAATGGAGTCCACTCGCACTTTTGTTCCAGCGGGCAGATCCGGGCCCGTTATTCTCCAAATCGTGTCATCGATTGACAGATTTCCGGCCCCTTCACTCAAAGGCGCAGCCAATGTGAATTCGCGCCCGATATAGCGGCTTCCTCTCTGGTTCAGTCCCGGATCTCCTTTTTCGGCTGCCATGCGCACCATCAGACGGCGGCCGATCAGGAGGCTCACGAGGGAAAGAACCAAAAACAGTGCAACCAGCACCTGCCAGTCAAAGTCGAATAAAAGCGCAACGCATCCGACAACCAGAGCTGACAGGCCGAACCACAGGAAAATCGTTCCCGGAGCCAGAATCTCCAAACCAAGAAGAATGAGTCCGAGAACGAACCAGCTCCAGGGTCCAAGGGCTGTAACGGTGCTTTCAATCAAGCTCACGCATTGCCTCCATTTGTTGGCCCTGTGTCAGGAATCCGGGAAGATGTCCGGCCCTTTGCGTCATCGCCAAAAGCCTCCTTGGCGATTTCTCCAATGCCACTCAGCGCCCCGAGCAACGACGTTGCTTCCATGGGAAGAATAAGCGTTTTCTGATTGCGCGATGTCGCCAGTTCCTT
>NZ_JAILWL010000490.1 GCF_025698965.1 Roseibium sp. | reverse complement strand
TGCTCGGTGCGACCGTGATTGGTATCATGGCCTTCTCGGGGATTGGCTTGTCTCCGGACGCAACCGGCGAGTTTCTGTTCTCGTTGTTCGCGGTGATCGGAATCTCACTATTGTTGTCCTGGGTGTTCGCGATCACTGTGACGCCATTGTTCGGCAAATATTTCTTCAAAACGGCGACGGGAAATCTGGACGATCATGATCCCTACAAGGGCATTCTCTACACGATTTACCGCAGGTTTCTTGTCGGAACTCTGCATGTCCGTCTGCTGACGGTCGCGGCACTGGTCGGTATCACCGTCGCCTGTGTCATGGCCTTCGGCAACGTCAAACAGGCTTTCTTTCCGGACAGCAACACACCGATTTTCTATGTCCATTACTGGCAACCTCAGGGAACCGATATTCGCGCCACCGAAGCGGACCTAAAGGAAATGGAACAAATCGTTCTGGGTGACGGTCGGGTTGAAACCGTGACCAGTTTCGCCGGTGGTGGCGCGACGCGTTTCATGCTGACCTATGCGCCGGAAGATGCGAACCCGTCTTATGGTCACATGATCATACGGACAGGAAACCGGGATGACATCGACATGCTTGCGCTTGATTTGCGAAAGCAGTTTGCCGAACGTTTTCCTGCTGCACAGATTGTCACCAAACGTCTTGTCTTCGGCCCCGGAGGCGGAGCCAAGATCGAAGCCCGTTTTTCCGGCCCCGACGAAAACGTTCTCAAGCGTCTTGGAGACGAGGCCCAGGCAATCTTCTCACAGCCTGACAATCGACTTGCCGACGTGAACACGGATTGGCGTCAGCGTGAGCTTGTTGTGCGCCCCATCTTCGAAGAAAACCGTGCCCGTATTTCAGGGGTGACACGCGAGGAATTGTCGCTGGCGCTTCAGTTTGCGACGGAAGGTGTTCGCGTCGGCGCTTATCGTGACGTTGACGAAAACATTCCGATCGTTGCACGCAAGGCTGGAGCAGATGGCATTTCGGTGAATGAAACCGTGTCGGACAGTTTGATTTGGAGCAGCGGGCAACGCCGCTATGTTCCCGTCGAGCAGGTGGTTCGCGAGTTTGTCATGGAGCCGCAGGATACGCTGATCCATCGCCGGGACCGCGTGCGCACGCTCACGGTAAAGGCGGAGACGACGGCTGGTGAGACGGCTTCAGCTGCGCTTGCGCGTGTTCGACCGCAGATCGAGGCGATGGACCTTCCAGCAGGATACCGGCTGGAGTGGGGAGGCGAGTACGAAAGCACCAATGATGCCCAGGCTTCTCTGGGAGCTCAGTTGCCACTTGGTTTCCTGGTGATGCTGATCATCTCGATCCTGCTCTTCGGGTCCGTCCGGCAGCCGCTGATCATCTGGTTGATGGTGCCGATGTCGATCAACGGGGTTGCGATTGCTCTTTTGGCAACAGATACGCCATTTGGCTTTATGTCGCTGCTCGGCTTCCTGTCGTTGTCCGGCATGCTGATCAAGAACGCGATTGTGCTGCTGGAGGAGATCGATCATCTGATTGTTGAAGGTCGGGAAAAATATGCGGCGATTGTTGAAGCGAGCGTGTCGCGCATGCGACCTGTCATGCTGGCGGCCATCACCACGATCCTCGGCATGGCGCCGCTCCTGTCGGATGCATTCTTCCGCGGGATGGCGGTCACGATCATGGGCGGGCTTGCTTTCGCAACTGTACTGACCTTGATTGCAGCACCGGTGTTATACGCTCTTTTCTTCCGTGTCCGTCCACCCAAAAAGGGGGCGGTGGATGCAGAGAACAAGACATCGGCACCGGCAGAGGCAGCGCCACTTCCGGCGCAATAGTCCGGACCAAACAGACGTAAAGAAAGGCGGCACTCGTGCCGCCTTTTTTGTTTCATTTCAAGCCGTTCTCAGTAAAAGCAGACTCAATCTCTCAACTTGCCCGAGAAGGTCTCAGGGCCTTTTGAGCGCCATGTGTCGGTTGACGTCCTTATAGAGAAGATACCGGAATTTGCCCGGGCCACCGGCGTAGCAAGCCTGAGGGCAGAATGCGCGAAGCCAAAGATAATCACCGGCTTCAACTTCCACCCAGTCCTGATTCAATCGATAAACCGCCTTGCCTTCCAGAACATAGAGGCCGTGTTCCATGACATGTGTTTCAGCAAAAGGGATCACCGCGCCAGGTTCGAATGTGACTATGTTGACATGCATGTCATGGCGCAGATCCTCCGGATCGACAAAGCGGGTCGTGGCCCATTTGCCGTCCGTGTCCGGCATCGTGATCGGGGTGATCTGCTGGTCGCTCGTTACAAAGGCTTCAGGCTTGGCAAGGCCATCCACGCTCTCGTAGGATTTGCGGATCCAGTGAAAGCGGACCGGGGCACTGCTTTCGTTTTTCAAAGTCCATTTGCAGTCCGCGGGCAGGTAGGCATAACCACCGGTTTCCATCAGATGAAGGTCACCTTCAATAACGACCGTCATGCTGCCATCAACGACAAACAACACGCTTTCCGCCTGAGGATCCGTTTCCGGATGAAGACTGCCGCCGCCAGGCTGCACTTCCATTATGTATTGGCTAAAGGTCTCCGCAAATCCGGAGAGCGGACGTGACAGGACCCACAGCCTGGTCTTGTCCCAGAAAGGCAGCGAACTGGTGACGATGTCGCGCATCGTTCCGCGGGGGATGACCGCATAGGCGTCTGTAAAAACCGCACGATCCGTGAGCAGCTGAGTTTGGGGAGGGTGCCCGCCTTCGGGCGCAAAATAGGATGGGGCAGTCATGGGCGTTCCTGAAGTGACCTTGTGCGCCCGCCGACAGACGCGAAAACTATATTCAATATGACAATTTAAGAACGGTCACGAGGGCAACGCAATTGATATTTCAGGCAAAAAAAGAAAACCCGCCCGCGGGGTCCGCGCGGGCGGGTATATCCAGCTCGATGGATCGCGCCTTTTCCCAGAGGAAGGAAAGGCTGGGCGGGCGCCTAACTGTCTAGGGCCATCTCACGCTGGACGGTCGACTTCGCGACCTTGATATTGTCGAGCACCTTGGGGCAGCTGGTGCTCGACGCCTGCTTCTCGGACAGGAAGGACGCCATGCGGGCATCTAGGTCCTGCAATCGGGTTCGACGGGTGAACTTCGACTGCATCGCAGGTAGGGGCAGGAAAGCCCAGAACGGGTTCATATCTGTTGTCCTTGTTTCAAGATCTCGTTGATGCTGGTCAATAAGCCAGCCGGTTGGCGTTGAGACCGACCTCAATCCGGCTGATCTCATCCCTCAGTCGAAGCTTGAATTTCTTCAAGGAGCGAATGTGTTGCGTATCGGGATAGGGATGCAGTTCTTCTCGACGGATCAGGGAATCCAGGGTGTTGTGCTGACTACGCAAGGATTTCAATCTGTTGTACATCGCCTATCTCCTCATCTGTGGCTGTTGCCTGACACCCAAGATATGGGGAGAAAAAGACATAGAAGAAATACATTGTTTGTATTATGTTGATAGAAATAATCTATTAAGCAGGATGGCCTGATGCGCTTTCGCCCGTCACCTCGTCAGTTGGAGTATTTCATCGCGCTTGCAGAAACCCTGCATTTTGGCAAGGCAGCAGAAAAGTGTCACGTGTCGCAACCGACTTTGTCTTCACAATTCAAGCTCTTGGAAGAACAATTGGGGTGTACGCTTCTGGAGCGGGGAAGTGGTGACATCAGCCTGACGGCCGCTGGTGAGCGTCTGCTGCCGCTCACACGGCAAGCTCTTGAGGGTTTGGACGAAATTGTGGCGGCTGCGCAGGTCGGTCAGTCGAATTTGGGCGGTCTGATCCGGCTTGGAGTGTCTCCCACATTCGGGCCATATTTTATGCCCTTCCTGCTACCGATTCTGAAACGCGAATTTCCGGATCTGGAGCTCTATATTCGTGAGGATCGACCAAATTTGCTGGAAGAAGGACTGGCCGCAGGAACACTCGACTGCATCGTCACGCCGGATGTTGCGCCGTCCGGGAACCTTGAAGAACGTGTCTTGTGTCAGGAGGGCGTTTCCCTCGCAGTACCCCGGGCGCACCCCTTGTCCGGACTGGATGTGATCCCGGTATCGCTCTTGAAGGGTGAAAAACTATTATCGCTTGGGGCGGGTTTCCGTCTTCACAACGATGTTCAGGCGCTCGCGCGCGCAGCAGGGGCCGATTTTCTTCAGGACTACGAAGGCACCAGTTTGGATGCACTGCGTCAGATGGCCTCCATCGGCATGGGACTGGCATTGTTTCCCGCGGCCTATATCGCGTCGGAATTCCGCAAGGAACCGGACCTCTTGTTGAAGAAAGTGGAAGGAGTGCCGATGCAGCGGACGATGTACGTGGTCTGGCGACGTGGCAGTTCTCGCGCCGCCCATTACGAAAAACTACTATCGCTCATGCAGGAAGCTGTTCAAAGCATGCATGTTGACGGTGTCGAGGCGGCTTAGGTCATCCCTTCAAAACATCTCCATTTGCCGCGCCATGGCAGTCTCTATTGCAGGGGCGTGACCTGGAACAGGGCCGCTGGCAACTCCGGTGTGAGTTAAGTACTCTGAAGTGGTGAACTCTGTCCGAGGATGGTGAAATCAATGACCACGGTGAACGAAGAAGCTCAAGGCCTCTTCAAGCAATACCTTGAGTGCTGGAACAGACGGGATCTTGAAGGTGTTGCCGCATGTTTCGACGAACCCTCCATGTTCATTGTGCCTTCCGGAGCCGTGTCTTTGCCGGATCGTCCGGCTTTGGTGGC
>NZ_JAILWL010000049.1 GCF_025698965.1 Roseibium sp. | reverse complement strand
TCCTTGAGCATATTTTCTTCCGCGTCATCCTTGAACCAGGTCGAGACCCAGCTGCTACCGAGCGGTGGCATCACCGTCATGACATTGAGTGTACCGCCATCGATATCCACGAACCGCTTGGCTTCTTCCAGAATATGTTTCTGGTCGTCCAGATGCGTCAGGTCGACGGCTGCAAGAACATTCTTTTTCATCAGTCCATCTCCCATCAGGCTGCGGCGGACGCCGGATCGGTCGTCTCTGGTGCTTCAGCGGCCATTCGTCGACGTTGCAACAGAACGATGAGACCCAGAAGCAGAAGCGCAGGAATGTAGAACAATTCTTTCCTTGGCCGTTCTGCGGGTACTTCAAGTTCCTTCAGCTCCCAGTCAAAATCGATACCAAGGTTTTCCGCAGCGCCGCCGAAGGCAAGATCGTCAACGAAGAGATTTCCACCCTCGTCGCGGAAGGCAACACCGGCGTTGTCCATCAGACGCGTCTCGCCGTCTGCACCCTTCTCTCCAAGGGGCAGCAGGTATTTGGCATCCACGGGATCACCTTCCAGGTTTTCACCGGTCAGGCGAACTTGCAGACTTGCGTCGTCAGGTGCGTCCTGCGCCATCTGGTAAACCTGATCGGCCGGGCGGGTTTCGAATTCCGGATAGACCATGTTCAGGAAGAACCCTGGTCGGAACAGCGTGAAGGCAACCAGCAGCAAGACAGCGCTCTCCCACAGGCGCGACTTGACGATGAACCAGTTCATCGTGCCCGCCGCAAAGAGCAGCATTGCGATCAACGCGACAATGAAGACGAACACCGCCTGTATCGGTCCGACATCGATCAACAGGAGATCCGTATTGAAGATGAAGAGGAATGGCAGAAGGGCCGTACGGATCGAATAGAAGAAAGCCTGGAAGCCGGTCTTCAGGGGGTCACCCTTTGAAATCGCGGCGGCCGCGAAACTGGCGAGCCCTACCGGTGGCGTCACATCTGCCATGATGCCGAAGTAGAAGACGAACATGTGCACGGCAACAAGCGGTACGATCAAACCAGCCTGGGCACCGAGTTCGACCACGACGCCGGCCATCAGCGACGAGACCACAATGTAGTTGGCCGTCGTCGGCAGTCCCATGCCCAGGATGATCGAAATCAGGGCGACGAAGAACAACATGGCCAGCAGGTTGCCGCCGGAGAGGAACTCCACGAATTCCGCCATGACCTGGCCGATGCCGGTAAGCGTAACCGAACCAACGATAATGCCGGCCACACCCATGGCGGCTGCAAGGCCGATCATGTTTCGGGCACCAACGACAAGACCCTCGGACAGGTCGTCCCTGCCTTCCTTGATATGGCGGGCAGCTTCGCCTTCACCGCGGAAGAATGCCTTCAGGGAATTCTGGGTCATCAGGATGACCAGCATGAAGATCGTGGACCAGAAGGCGGAAAGGCCCGGGGATTTCCGCTCGATCATCAGCAAGTACATCAGTAGCAGGATCGGCAGGAGGTAATGTACGCCGGATTTGAAAATGACACCGACAGGCGGCAGATTTTGCATCGTATCCAGATCGGTGTTGAGATCAGGTCCCTTGGAGGCAAACCAGACCGCCCCGACATAGGCAACTCCAAGAAGGACAACGAGTATGGGTGTTGACGCCTCACCGAACAAACTTTCAAACGTGTCCACGACGAAGCCGAGAACGAACAGCGTTCCGCCGCCGATCACGATCGAGATCGCGATGATGAAGATCGCACCCAGCAGGAACGTGACGTTGTTCATGGTCGACGTGCCCTTCATGCCGCTTTTCACGGCTTCCAGATGCACGATGTAGACAAGAGCGATATAGGAAATCGCCGCGGGAATGATGGCTGTCTTGACCACTTCCACATAGGAGATGCCGACATATTCGGTCATCAGGAAGGCAACTGCGCCCATTACCGGAGGGGTCAGCACACCATTGATTGACGAAGACACTTCAATCGCACCGGCCTTGGTCGGCGAGAAGCCGACCTTTTTCATCAGCGGAATGGTGAACGTTCCGGTGGTCACCACATTGGCGATTGACGAACCCGAGATAAGTCCGGTGGCCGCAGATGCGATAACCGCTGCTTTGGCCGGGCCGCCACGCAAGTGGCCGAGTGCCGCGAAGGCCAGTTGCAGAAAGTAGTTGCCGGCGCCCGCCTGATTAAGCAGCGCGCCGAACAGAACGAATAGGAACACGAAGCCCGAGGAAACACCAAGCGCCACACCGTAAACACCCTCTGTGGTCAGCATCAGGTGGCTCATGGCCTTTTCGAACGACGCGCCTTTCCAGCGCACGACATCCGGCAGTCCGTCCCAGGATCCGAAGAAGACATAGGACATGAAGAAGATGGACACTGCCATCAGCGGTACGCCAAGCGAGCGTCTGGCCGCTTCGAGCAGAAGCACCAGCCCGATACCCGCCATGATCAGGTCCATCGTGTTGGGCACGCCGGTCCTGTCGGCGACACCCCGGTAATCCCACCACAAGTAAGAACAGCTGACTGCAGCGACAATTGCAACAAGCCAGGTCAGCTTCGGTATGTAATTGCGTGGGCTGTTTTTGAAGGCGGGAAAGGCCAGAAACGCTAGCAGCACGGCAAAGCCGAGGTGAATGGCGCGTGTCTGTGTGTCATTCAGAACACCGACGCCAATGATGTAAGGCAGGGGAGAAGCGATCCAGAGCTGGTAAACGGACCAGAGGAGCGGCACATACCAAAGGACATTTCTGGAAAAACTGTCCTTGGGTGCGCGCGCCCCGGTATCTGCTTCTGCGACAATATCTTCGAGGTCGTTTGTTTCCGGTTCTACCGACTTATCGGTCATGCTGCCCCCGCCAAACTTAATTCAAAAAATCAATAGAACTGCAGCCCGGAAATCCGGGCTGCAGAAGAGTTCGGGTCCGGATTACATCCAGCCTTTTTCCTGATAGTACTTCACAGCACCCGGATGCAGGTCGGCGGTCAGTCCGTCCTTGACCATTTCTTCCGGCTTCAGGCGAGCAAATGCAGGATGCAGTTTCTTGAAGTCGTCGAAGTTTTCGAAGATCGCAGAAACCAGTGCGTAGACAACTTCGTCGGAAACATTGGCTGAAGTAACGATCGTTGCCTTCGGACCCCAGGACGGAATGTCGTCCGCGTTACCCGGATACATGCCACCTGGAATGGTCGCAGCCGCGTAGGCGGAGTTGTCGGCCAGGAGCTTGTCGATCGCTTCACCGGAAAGCGGAACCATCTTGATTTCACAAGTGGACGTTGCTTCCTGCGAAGAACCGTTCGGCAGGCCGGCGGCCCAGATTGCAGCGTCCAGCTTGCCGTCACACAGAGCGGCGGCCTGTTCGGAGGACTTCAGCTCGGCAGCGAGAGAGAAGTCGTCCGGTGTAAGACCGGTATACTTCATCAGGGTCTCAGCGAGAACGCGGGTACCTGAACCCGGGTTGCCGATGTTGACCTTCTTGCCTTTGAGGTCTTCCGGACCATTGATGCCGGCGTCAGCGCGTGCCATCACATGCATCGGCTCCGGATGCACCGAAAAGAGTGCACGCAGTTCCGGATATGCACCATCGTCGGTGAATGCACCGGTGCCGGCGAGGCCTGCAGCCTGAACGTCGGACTGGACGACGCCGAAGTCGAGCTCACCCTGACGGATTGTGCGGGTGTTGTAGACAGAACCGCCGGTGGATTCCACCGAACAGCGAATGCCGTGGTCCTTGCGACCCTTGTTGACCAAACGGCAGATTGCACCGCCGGTCGGATAATAAACGCCTGTCACACCACCGGTTCCGATGGTGATGAATTGTTCTGCAGTTGCTGCACCAGTGAATGCGATGCTGGTCGCCAAAACAGCGCCGGCAAGGTTCAGTTTCATCAACATGAGACTAGGCTTCCCTCTTGTTAAATTTATAAATCCAGAGTGATGTCTCCCACCCTAGACATTTTCAAACTCGTCAAGCAAGCGATTGTGCTTGTCGACTTTTTGGATCCTGGCTTCCGCTTCGGATCCGGCTCGCGCAACCAGCATGCCCGTTATCGTTTCTATGAGCACAAGCGTGGCTGCGTAAGATGAGAAAAAGTGTGGACTTTCAGTGCGTTGTATGAACAGAAAGTCAGCGTATTGCAATCCCGGGAACGCGTGGCTGTCGGTCAGGACGATGACTTTTGCACCACTTCCTGCCGCCGCCTCCGCCGCTCGGACGGAGCGATGTGCGTAGGGATGTTTTGAGATGATGAGAACAGTGTCCTCGGAGTTGATCCCGGCAAGCGTGCTGCCAAGTGTTGCTCCATTCCGGCCGGCAACGACCCAGCGGTCGTCGAACCATTTTGCCAGATAGGCGAAATAGTCTGTGAAACCGGCCGATGCCAGAGCGCCGATAAGCACAATCTTGCGGGAAACAGCCAGCCGTTCGACAACGGCGTCGAGCATTGCCGGGTCGATTTCCTCCACCAGCGCCTGAATATTGTTGATACAGGCAGAAACCTGGCGTGGCAGCAGAGGTTGATCTGCGTCGGATTGCAGCCGGCGCGCCTTGTCCCGAAAGCTGTCCTGTCCGCGTTGACTCAACTCTAAGCGAGCCTGCTCCCGAAGCGCTTCGTAGTCGGCAAAGCCGATTGCGCGTGCGAGCCGGGTATAGCTGGCTGGCGAAACTCCGCTTGCCGAAGCAACGGAACGCAGGCTTCTGGTCGCAATTTCCACTTGGTTTTCAGCGATATAGTCGGCGGCAATGCGCAAGGTTTCGCTGAGCTCGGCATAATTGGCCGAGATCGCAGTCCTGATCTGGGGCGGCGAAATGGTGTCCATCGAGGTACTGTTTCATTTGTTTTTTATCTTGTCAAATCCTGAAACAAATGTTTCTTTCCGGGAAACTTTGTCGCTGACCTGGAAATCAACTGATGTCATCCAATCCACTTCCATCTCATGCACCCGTTGTCATTATCGGCGGGGGAATCATGGGGTGCTCAACCCTCTACCATCTCGCAAAGATGGGTGTCTCCGATGCCGTTCTTCTGGAACGCAATCAACTTACATCGGGAACCACATGGCATTCAGCCGCTCAGGTTCGTGCTTTGCGACATTCCCGGAACCTTACCCGGATGATCCAGTATTCGGTTGAGCTCTACAGCCAGCTGGAAAAGGAGACAGGACAAGCAGCAGGCTGGATCCAGAAGGGGTCCTTGTCCATCGCCACCAATGAAGATCGGTTAACCCACATCAAGCGACAACAAGCGCTCGCCAAGGCCTATGGCATTCCGGCGCAATCGATCAGTGCGGCAGAAGCCAAGGAACGTTGGCCGATGATGAACGCGGAAGACGTTCTGGGGGCGGTATGGTCACCGGATGATGGCCGGGTCAGCCCATCCGATGTCTGTGCCGCGTTGGTCAAGGGCGCCAAATCACTTGGTGCGAAGATATTCGAAAAAACGGGTGTGACCGCGATCCTGACCGAAAACGGCAGGGTCAAAGGCGTGGAAACCAGTCAAGGCACCGTGATGTGCGATGCCATCGCCCTTTGCACCGGGCTCTGGTCACGCGAAGCCGGGGCCATGGCGGGCGCCGAAGTTCCGCTTCTGGCTTGCGAGCATTTTTATCTGCTGACAAAGCCCGTGGACGGGATTTCAGGCAATACACCGACGTTGAGCGACCATGACAATCATCTTTACATACGTGATGACAGCGGCGGCCTGCTTGTCGGCTGCTTCGAACCGATGGGCAAACCGATTGCACCTGGAGTTCTGACCGAAAGCTTCGAATTCGGTTTATTGCCTGAAGACTGGGACCACTTCGAACCGATGATGATGAACGCTTTGCATCGGCTTCCCGCGCTGGAAACCGCTGAAGTGAAAATGCTGTTGAACGGACCGGAAAGTTTCACGCCGGACGGAACCTTCATGCTGGGAGAAACCGCTGAGACCAGGGGGCTGTTCCTTGGATGCGGTATGAATTCGGTCGGTGTCGCCGCCGGTGGCGGAGCCGGCATGAACCTGGCTCACACGATCATCCACGGAGCACCGGCTTATGATTTGTCCGAGGCAGACGCAAAGCGCTTTGCTCCGATCTATAACTCCGTCGAACATTTGATGGCGCGTGCACCGGAAGTGCTTGGTACTCACTACGACATTGCTTTTCCCGGCAAGCAGTTCAAAACCGCGCGGGATCTGCGCAGATTGCCGCTCGATGCTGAATACAGGAATGCCAGGGCTCATTTCGGTCAGTTCTATGGGTGGGAAAGGCCGCTCTATTTCGGCAAGCAAGCAGAGCCCGCTCTAAAATTCGGCCGTCCCGACTGGTTTGAAAATGTCGAGGCCGAAGTCCGCGCCGCCCACGAAAATGCTGCTATTTTTGATGCATCTGCGTTCGGCAAGATCGAAGTGGAAGGGCCGGACGCGGAAACGTTTCTCCTTAAAACCTGTGCCGGTTATGTCGGCCGCAAGCCGGGTTCCGTTATCTACACGGCCGTCTTGAATGATCGCGGAACGTTCGAGAGTGACATCACCGTTCAGCGGATCTCGGAAACCCATTACCGGTTGTTTGTCGGCACCAATGCGATCAAACGTGATCTGACCTGGTTCCGTCGCCACTCAGAAGGATTCGATGTCCGGCTGACCGACAGCACCGAAACTTATGCGGTGCTTGGCCTCATGGGCCCTGAAAGCGCGCGCATCGCCGTGGAAGTCGGTGCTCCTGAGCTGAACGATATCGGTTACTTCAAACACGGCGAAGCGCATATCGCGGGCCATCATGTTCGTGCAGCCCGTCTTTCCTATGTCGGCGAAGCCGGGTGGGAGATCACCTGCCGTTCTGAAAACGTCACCGACATCTATGCAGCGCTGGTGGCGGCAGGGGCAAAACCAGCTGGTCTTTTCGCCCAAACGTCCATGCGTGTCGAAAAAGGCTTTTGTGCCATGGGACATGAACTGGACAGCGACATGACGCCGGTCGATACCGGCTTGGATGCCATGACCCGCAAGAAGGGCGGGTTTATCGGTGCGGAAGCGCTGGCGAAGAAGAAAGCATCCGGGGCAATCTCAAAGGTGATATCGCTTACATTTGAAGACGAAATCGCCGTGCCGCTTGGGCACGAGCCTGTACTGGTCGGAGACGACATCCTGGGTCAGACCTCCACTTGTGCTTTCGGCTATCGGGTCGGCAAACCGGTTGCTCTGGCGCACGTGGAAAAATCATTGCAAGAAGGCTCAGTGGTCGAAGTCGATATTGCCGGGGAGCTGTTCAGGGCGACCGTCACCAACGGTCCTTTGTTCGATCCGGATGGCAGCCGCATGCGCTAACCTGACCGAAAGTCAACAATTAGCGGTAATGCCAATACCGCCGGGCCAGCTGGGGGGAGATATTATAGAGGAACGATTCTCCCAGCAGGTCCGAGGTCAGACGCCGGTTCGGCACATCGCTGTTTTTCATGATCAGGATTTCAATGACTTCCTTGATGGGCTTGACCTTTTTTCTGATTTCTTCGAAGAGGTTTTCCAACAGATCCGCCAGCTTTTCCGAAACCTGGTATTTGTTTTCCAGGTAGTTCAGCCCCGCGGCGACGATCAGAACGCCCACGACCAGCCCGGCAGCTGCCGCAACTCCCACTCCGAGCGTGGCTCCCAACGTTGCAGTTGCTGCTGCCTTGATTAGCATTGCGATAGCAGTCGAGAACCCCGCAATCGTCATGCTTGCGACGAAATCGAATAAATTCTCATCATCGTTCAGCAGTGTTGATGCGATTGTGAGCGGGACAGTGATGAAAACATTGAGCTTCAGTCCTCTCAGGACGCTCTTGCTTGCGTTCTGTAGTCCGGCGCCCAGAGCCAGGACTTTGGCGTTCGTTGCCAGGTAACGCGTTCCCGAAAGCAGGGGACGCAATGCAGCGCGCCCTGTGATGATGACGTAGGTTTTGTGGTTTTTGACCTTGATCTTGAACCTGTGACCAAGACCGAGTTTTTGGAATAGCTCCCTTGTTTGCCGCGCGTCCTGGAGCGTGCCTACAATAGTGGCAAGGTCGGGAATGGCGGTTTTCCCGCCAAGCCCGACTTCCGTTATTTCTCTTGCGATTTCGGCAAAGCTCTCGAGCGAAAGGATGGCGACATCCTCTTCCTGCGCCTCAGTGGTTTTGTGAGGCGCGTTGATGGCGCAGGTGTCGGTGAGACACTCGTTTCGGATATGATCGAACAGGTCGATGTCAATTTCTGCAGCCCAGAACCTGATCCCGATTTGCTGCGAGATCTTGTCGATCAACCGGGGCATGTCCTCGGTCGTGTCGCAATAGAGCTGGTCTGGGAAGACTGCACCGTGAAGCTTCCAGAGCTCGCTCGAGGTCATGTTCGAACAGTACCTGAACAATACGGACCGGAAACGTTCCGGATCCCGAATAAGTCTGGCGGCAGCTTGCGGAAATTTTTGCAGATAAGAGAAATCTAGCGGCCTTGAGACGATGAAGACCTTGGTGTCGGAATAAAGAATGTAATCATAATTCGCACAGAGGTTCATGGCGGGCTCCATTTGCCACGAGTAATCAGAGTTACCAAGCGTAATCGTTTCTGGTGAAAACGGAAATGGTCAGGACTGGCCACCAGATGGACGGATATTACGAAGCTGACTGCCAGTCTGGCGATTGCCGGAGAAAGGCAAAGGACAGAAACCGTTTATCCAACCGGGCAGGATACTGCCCGACCCTCCCGGTTGGAATATTTCCGACCGGTTACAGTGCTTGCAACGTATATACCGAGAACCAGCCGTGTCCGTCGCAATCTTGATCAAGGACACGCCAACCGCCCTGATTTGCAATTCCGGTAAAGGCATCTTCGCTGTATTTGTGCGAATTCTCGGTGTGGATCGTCTCCCCCTTGCGGAATGAGATCTCCTGACCCCCGACTGAAACAGACTGGGCACTCAGGCTTTCCAGATGCATTTCGATACGGCTTTCTTCCGCGTTCCAGATTGCACGATGGGCAAAAGACGCAAGGTCGAAGGTTGCGCCAAGTTCGCGGTTGATCCGTTGCAGGAGATTCTGGTTGAAGGCAGCCGTCACGCCAACCGGGTCGTCATAGGCCTCAATGAGAATTTCCTCATCTTTCGGTCGGTCAACCCCAACTATCATGGTGGCTTCGGGCATGGCGATCCGAACATTCTTCAAAAGCTCTGCAGCCTCTGACTTTTCGAAATTTCCGATAGTTGAACCGGGAAAGAACACCAGCACCGGTAGCTCGGGCAACAGCGGAAGTTTGCCGAGTGGTTGCGTAAAATCCGCTGCCACCGGAATGACCGCAAGCGACGGATAAGCCCGCCGAACCCGTTCTGAGGCATCCTTTAGATGATTGGCCGAAATATCGATAGGCATATAGACCGACAGGTCCGGAAAGGCATCAAGAAGCAGGTTGGTCTTGCGACTGGAACCACTGCCGAGCTCAACCAGGGCGCCGCGCGCACCTGGCAAGCGTGAGCATTGTTTCACATATCTTTCCAAAATAGAGAGTTCGGTGCGCGTCGGGTAGTATGCATCCAGCTCCGTGATCGCTTCAAAAAGATGCGATCCGACATCGTCATAAAGCCATTTGCTGCTAATGACTTTCCGGTCCATCGTCAGTCCATTGAGGATTTCGGACCGGAAAGTGCCGTCCTGAGTGACGGGAGACATGTGTTTTGTCATAGGTCTGCTGCCAATCTGACACCCAGCATTTGCCAACGCTGGTGCGGGTAGAAAAAGGTTCGATAAGAAGAACGCATCTGAAGCTTCGGCGTTGCACAGGAGCCGCCGCGCAGCACCATCTGGTTCACCATGAATTTGCCGTTGTACTCACCGATGGCGCCTTTCGGAGGGGTGAAGCCGGGATAGGGGGAGAAAGCGCTGCTGGTCCACTGCCAGACATCTCCCCAAAGACCGGGGCGACGTCCAAGTGGCATGTAGTGGCCGCTTTCCAGAAAGTTTCCGTCAATCTCGGTCGGTTCCGCGGCCGCTTCCCATTCGGCTTCGGTGGGTAGGCGCCGTCCTGCCCAGCGGGCAAAGGCATCGGCTTCGTAGTAGCTGACATGAACAACGGGAGCTGAGAGATCCACAGGGCGAGGACCCTGCAAGGTGTAGGTCCACCAGGTGTCATCTTGTTTCCACCAGTAAAGTGGTGTGTCCCAATCACTCTTTTCCCGAACGGCCCAGCCTTCCATCAGCCAAAGCGTCTGGGTCTCGTAGCCACCGTCCTCGATAAAAGCGATCCATTCACCATTGGTGACGAGGTGATCCGATAGCCGGTACGGGTCCAGCCAGACCTTGTGGCGCGGACTTTCGCAGTCATAGGCAAATTCGTCGCCACGATGACCAATTTCCAAAAGGCCGCCGTCATAACGGGTCCAGTTCGTTTCTTTTACTGTGCTGAGGTCGACAGGCTTGTGGTCGAAATACGCAGGCAGAAGCGGATTGTAGGAAAAGGCGTGAAGCAGATCCGTTACCAGCAACTCCTGATGCTGCATCTCGTGATGACAACCGAGCGTGACAAGGGCTTCAAGCTGTTCCTGATCCAGATCGAACGCTCCCCGGTCAAACCCGTCCCGCAAGGCGTCTTCCACATAGGCTCTGTAACTTCTGACTTCCGGTACAGACGGGCGCGAAAGCAACCCGCGTTTCGATCTTGTATGTCTTGGACCGGCCTGAACGTAATAAGAGTTGAATAGGACAGCGAACCGTTCATCCCTGGGTTGATAGCCGGGGAGGGAGGGCTTCAGAATAAATTCCTCGAAAAACCAGGTAGTGTGGGCCAGATGCCATTTGGGCGGGCTGGCATCCTCCATGGATTGCAGGCCCATGTCCTCATCGTTCAGCGGCGCAACCAGAACTTCGGTTTGCGCCCGAACCTCGTCAAACAGTGACAATGCGTTTGACACAGGCGAAGGGGATCTCTGCCCGTCTGGATATGTCATGTATTTCCCTCCACGCGGATGCCGGATGCGGTGCCTCCATCCGGTCCAGTGATTGCCACCAAGCGGCTTGAACGTAAGCGGGTCTCGAGGGATTCCAATGGAGGGAATTGCACCGTTGTGGTGCAAAAATACGCCGCTGAGAAAAGTTCAGGGGATTTGTTGAAAAAACGAAACAATGTTTTGATTGTTGTCATTTATCGCTCTCAGGTGATGAAAAGTCTCCAAACTCTTGTTATTTCAAGAGCTATTGAAGTCTCGTCGCTAGGTTCGACACGGTGCGTAAGCCTGAGAAACTAGAGTCCCCTTCCTGACAGCTTCCTGTCAGGATTGAGAAAGAGCTCACTTCACATTCCTGTGAATAGGTTGCCGCGTGCCTTTCCTGCACGCTGCATGGAAATTCCGACCTCACTTCAAGACTTGCCATGTCAAGAAGATGGCCACCCGATCTTGCTCTTGACGCATTAGGACGAGTGTCCTAAATGATTAGGTCAAGCGTCCTAGTTGCGTGAAGCTTAGGGATTTGCCGGGATGGATAAGGATGCGAGCATGGCTGCTGGGTCAAAACGCCAACAGATCGTCAATGCTGCAGATGCCCTGTTCTACAGTCAGGGGTTCGCACAGACATCGTTCGCGGATATTGCAGCGGCGGTCCAGATCTCGCGCGGAAATTTCTACTATCACTTCAAGACCAAGGACGAGATCCTTGATGCCGTTATCGACAAGCGTCTTGCCGATCGGGAAATGCTGCTGGCCAAATGGGATGAGACGGCGGACGACCCGGCAAGGCGCATCGAGTGTTTTATCAAGATTGTGATCGTCAATCAGGCAAAGATCATGGCTTATGGCTGTCCCGTCGGTTCTTTGGTGACTGAACTCACCAAGCTCGATCATGCTTCAAGGGAAAAAGCTAATCAGATCATGGCTTTGTTCAGGGATTGGCTAATCCGGCAATTTGTCGAACTCGGCTGCCACGCCGACGCTTGCGACCATGCCCTGCATGTTCTGAGCTGGAGCCAAGGCGTCGCCACGTTGGCCCAGACCTTCAAGGACGAAGCCTTCGTTCAACGTGAGGTGTCTCAGATCCTTGAATGGCTGGCAAGTATCGAGCGGGAGACAACCCGGCTGCAGGCGATCTCAACAAAGGCCTGAAAATTACCCAACTCAACAATCAAAGGAGACAGAGATGTTCGTTGTCACGCTGAAGTTTTCGGACAACAAGGCTCGTGCAGGCGACCTGATGGACGGCCACAAGGCATGGATCCAGAAAGGCTTCGATCAGGGGATGTTTCTGATGGTCGGCAGCCTGCAGCCAAACATGGGGGGCGGCATATTCGCTCACAACACCACCCACGACGCTCTTGACGAATTTGTCCGTGAGGATCCGTTTGTGGCAGAGAATGTCGTAACTGCCGAAATTCTGGAAATTACGCCTGCGCGAATGGATGACCGCCTGGATTTCCTGGCTGCGTGATTAGGCGGAGTAGGTCGGGGGTATTGTTCGGGGCTTCCCTGTCTTTCATCCCGATTACAATGCAAGCGGAGAGCCGGGATCCGGTATGCGGCTGAGTTATTGTCCAGATTTCAGGTGGCTGCATTAACTGGGTCGCTGCCGAATTTGTGAATGCGAAAACGGTTGGCGGGGACGACAGGCATCTGGCCCGAAAGAGTTCGCAGTGACGAAAGCAAAAAAGCGCCCGTTTGGGGCGCTTTTTCATTTGGTCTCAAGGCTGGAACTTACTGAACCCGTGGGAACAGAGTTTCGATTTCGCCCAGGTCACCATCGCCCTTAAGCTTGTCCAACTCCGGTTTCCATGGTGTTGCCGGCTCAGGCGCGTTCAGCATCTTGAGCGCTCGTTCCGCAGAGCCCGGAATGACCTGTTTGAGAGCTTCCATGACGACGCGCAGGCAATCAAGCGTCACGTAGATTACCGTCTGGCAACGCTCCTTTGTGTCCTCGTTCTTGATCAGATCCCAAGGTGCCTGTTCAGCAAAATAGTTGTTCATCTCGTCGGCAACAGTGATGATCGCCTGCATGCGGGCCGGGATGTCGGCAAGGTTGATCCATTCGCCCATGCCCGCTGTCGCCTCGATAACAGCTTTTCGGATCGCTTCGTCTTGAGCAGACAGGGGCCCTGGTGAAGGCAATTTTCCGTCAAATCGGGCCTTGGAGAACTTGGCTGCACGTGACAACAGGTTACCGATTTTGTTGCCCAGTTCGCTGTTATAGGCTTGAGTGATCAGATCGACCGAGATCTGGCTGTCGCTGTCGGCCCGCATGTTTCGGGCAAGATACCAACGCAGGGCGTCTACACCGAGTTTGTCGACCACTTCGATCGGATCAACCACGTTGCCGATGGACTTTGACATCTTGACACCGCCAGCACCGACCCAGTGACTGTGAACCGATAGTCTTTTCGGCAACGGCAGACCGGCGGCCATCAGCATGATCGGCCAGTAGACGCCATGCGGTTTAAGAATGTCCTTGCCGATCAGGTGCTCGCACTCCGCCCACCAGGCTTCATAACCTTCTGCCGGCCAGTCGATATTGGTCAGGTAGTTGGCCAGGGCATCGAACCAGACATAGGTAACGAAGTCCGGATCGAACGGCAGGTCGACACCAAGTGTCACGCGCGATTTCGGCCGCGAGATGCAGAGGTCTTCCAGCGGCTCGGCCAGCATCTGTTTCAGCTCGTTTCGGAAGGCTTCCGGCTGAACGAAGTCGGGATTGTCGGCAATGTGCTGCAGCAGCTTTTCGCGGTAAGGCTCCATCTTCAGGAAGTAATTGGTCTCGTCCGTTTGCTCCACCTTCATAGTCGGGTGCAGCGGGCACTGGCCGTCCTCGGTAAGGTCGGTTTCCTTCTTGAACTCTTCGCAGCCTTTGCAGTAGGTGCCGGTGTACTGCTTCTTGACGATCAGACCCTTGTCGAAAATCGACTGTTCCATCCCGGCAACGGCACTCTTGTGACTTTCTCGGCTGGTGCGGACGAAATAGTCATAGGCAATCCCGAGACGATCGAATACGTCGCGGAATTCCTTGCCGCGCATGTCAAGGAACTCTTCGACGGACATGTCGAGATCGGCAGCGGCTTCCTGATTCTTTTGGCCATGCTCGTCCACGCCGGTGGACAGCATCAGCTCATATCCGAGCGCTTCGCGGTTGCGCTTCAGGATATCGGCCATGACGGACGTAAAAGCATGACCGATATGCGGAGAACCGTTGACGTAATAAATCGGGGTCGTGATGTAGCTTTTCATCCAAACGCTTTCGAAATTTCTGAGCGGTATCAAGTCTGAGCCGACTTATCTTTCCAAGCCTGCAGATCCGCCGATAAAGAGGTCGAAGCTATATTCCACACTCGCTTCGCCAAGAAAAGCCCCAGCGTCGCGAAAAGGCAGGCTTGGAAGGTTTGCCTCAGCTCAGGTTTCGAATCGTAGCGGCGAATTCGGCTGCCGCCTTGTCAAATTCTGCGTGTGCGTCTTCCACGCTCTGTTTTGCACGCATAGTCTCCTCGCGGTCGAGCCAGCTATGGAATGTATCATCATCAATCTCGTCTAACTCGTAGTCCATTGGATCTCCATCACAATCCAATGGGGCGATGTCGAGGGTAATGTCCTTTAGCCAGAAATTTGTACAGGTTGTAAGAACGCCTTGTGCTTTCTTGTAGTTCTCGAACAGGGGTGTCAGCAGATCCTGATGCCTGTCTGGAATGCCAACGACATTCAAGACCTCATCTGCAGTCATGAATTTTTCGATCCGCTTGTCCAGAAAATCGAAATAGGCCGAAAAAAGCTGGTTGTTCCCGAACCGGCGCGACCTGATCAGTCCTACGTGATCAAAGGGATCAATGATGGCAGCAACAGATCGACGAATGTAACGACGCTGGGATTCCAGTTCATACTCAACAAGACCCAGGATTACCCGGCGCCCCGGTTTCCCGATCAATAGCCTGGTCAGGGTCAGATGGCCCATTTACCCAACCAGCCAGATACCGGCCAGGACGAACAGGGCCAGGAACACGGTCTGCGTCACAACCATCCATATCGCCGGTCCGCCGACTTCCAGAAGTTTCGGAATCGAGGTTTTCATGCCGACCGCAGCGATGGCTGCCAGAAGTGCCCAACGGGATACCTGTCCCGCCATGTCCTTGACCATTTCCGGGATCAACCCGACGGAATTGAAGGCCGCCAGCACGAGGAAGGCGACCACGAATGCCGGCATGATCGGAGGTCGGGCGGCTCCAGGTTCCGCCCCCTTTCGCAGGATCAGGGCTGCGACCAGAACGATCGGTGCCAGCATGGTGACCCGGATCAGCTTGACCAGTGTGGACAGGTCGCCCGTTTCCTCGGAAATCGAAAACCCGGCACCGACCACCTGCGCCACATCGTGGATCGTTCCGCCAAGAAAAACACCGGTTTCGTCAACATTCAGGCCGAGATTGCTCGTCAAAATGGGATAGACAATCATCGCCAGCGTCGACAGCACGGTTACGGTGATGACTGTGAACGCGAGATCACGTTCGGCATGGTCGCGTTTCGGCAGGATAGAGCCGATGGCCATGGCTGCAGATGCCCCGCAAATCGCGACCGCGCCACCCGATAGAAACGAAAACAGCCGGTCCCTGCCGAAGAGCCTGCCGATCAGCAGTGAAAAGCCGATGGTTGCCAGAACGCCGACGATCACGAGCAACAAGAAAGGTAGACCCAGAGCCTGGACCATCTCAACGCTGATGCGAACGCCCAGAAGGGCAACACCGACGCGCAACAGCGTTCTGGCCGCAAAGGCAATACCATCGGACGTGCGCTGTTCTTCAGACAGGAAATTGAGCGGCATGCCAAGCAGAATTGCCATCAGCATGGCCGGTGCACCGTAATGCTCATTCAGGAACTGGGCCGAAATCGCAACGAGCCCAGCAATCGCTATTCCGGGAAACAGCTGATTGGCCCGGTCTTTCAATGGTTCAACCATTTTGTATCCTTACATGCTGGTCATCGATCGACCGGCAATCCACTTGGAACTTTGTCCGGAATGCCGAAGGGCGGGGCGGCAACCGAGGACGTACCTGTCAGACCTTTCAGGAAGGCCACCAGATCTGAGACTTCTTCGTCAGATAGTTTGATTGGGCTAATGTCCCGGAACAGAACTTGGCGTGCCATTTCACGTTTATCGTTCCAGACGACAAAATCAATAGGCTCTAGCCAGGGAGCGTCAGGCAGCGCGGCTTTTTCGGGTGACCATGTCTGAAGCATTTCGTCCGGGTCAAGATGATGACGAATGATACCTTCGAGCGTCGGATAGGCTCCGTTGTGTCCGTAAGGGCCGGTAAGCTCGACATTGCGCAGCATGGGTGTTCGAAAGCGGTAAGAATCCTCCAGACGGTCACTTTCCCCCATTCGCCCGACATCGCGCACCATCGGGTCGAAGCGACGGGTTCGGCCAGGTCCGAAGGGCGGCAGTCCGAGGGCGTGAAACTTCTGGTCGCTCATCAGCTTGCCTGAGTGGCAGCTGGCGCAATTGGCCTTGCCGTAGAAAAGATCGAGTCCGCGTTTTTGGTCAGAGGAAAAGGCGGTTTCATCGCCTGCCAGATATTGATCGAACGGGCTGTCGAAGCTGGTCCATTCAATGGCCTGGAACGCTGCCAGTGCATTCGCGATTTCGGCAATCGTCACCTGTTCTGGCTTTTCGATATGATCGAAGGCTTCAACGAACATGCGGCCATATTCCGGGATCACGCGAACACGTTTGGCCAGGATCGGCCACGATGCATCGATCCGGTCGTGGATCGCCCCGGCGATCTCGTTTTCCTTCGGGTTGCCCGCCATCTCGAACTGGGCCACCAACGGAAAGATCGCCTGCGCGGCCAGCAGCGACTGAAGACCTTCAGGCAGCCATTCTTCCGCCGGTGAATTGAAGCCGTTATTATAGGTATCGGCGATAGAAAGGCGACCATCATGGAACAGGGTGTGAAGGTCTTTTAAGCCCAAGTTCCAGAGACCTGGAGCATTTCGCGGAATCCTTTTCTTAATCCGGTTTTCGTCAACCAGCGCGGTTCTCTCCGGTCCGAGGCCTTCGCCTCCTTCACCGATGCCGAGCGACAGACGATCCCCCGTTCCAAGCGTTGGATGATGGCAGGTCGCGCAAGCAATATTCCTGTTACCGGAGAGGATCTTGTCGTAAAAAAGGAGTTGACCGAGCGCTGCCTGTTTCCGGTCGAACGCGATGAAATCGTTGTCGGTCAAAGGGGCAGGAAGTTCCGCCGCAGAAGCGGATGCGCAAACGACAAAGACCAGGGGGAACGACCGGATCTTATGAAGAACACATTGAAAGCCGCCTTGTTTGGATTGACGCTTGTAAGCGCTCCTGCCTTTGCCGAGATTGAAGAGGCGCGCGACATGATGGAAGCCGGCCAATTTACCCGTGCGATGGAAGAGCTTTGGCCTGCGGCCCGGTCCGGAAATGCGGATGCCGAAGAACTGATCGGCATCATGTATGCCATGGGACTGGGTGTTGAACGGGACGATCAGCGGGCCTTCGAATGGTACCTGCGCAGCGCCATGAAAGGGCATCCGGGTGCGCAATCCGGTGTTGGCTGGTATTATGAGATCGGGCGTGGCATGCCGGCGCCCGATCTTGTTCGGGCCTATATGTGGTACACGCTGTCGGCCATTGGTGGCGATCCCGACGCTGCGATCTCTCTGGAAGAGGTCGTCAAGAAAATGACCAAGGACGAAATTGAAAAGGCGCATGTTCTGGTCGATGACTACAAGGTCTGGATGTATCCGTTCCGGTGATTTTAAAACCGGTTGATCTAATTGTCGCAAGGCTGTTGCCAAAAATCCTGCGCGAATGAGATCAGCGAATTTGTGATTTAGAGCCCGGCCATTGGCCGGGCTCTTTGTCTTTTCATTTGAAAAATCAGTTCAGGTCTGCATCACGACTGCCGTTCACGGCGGTTTCGGCCTCGGTCACGGCTTCTTCCAGAGCACCGAAGATTTCGCCACCACGGGCAACATTGGATTTGAACCAGTCGTAGACCGGAGAGGCGGCTTCCTTGAAAGCAGCTTTTTGCTCCGGGGTAGGGACATAGAGATCGCCGCCACCGGCAACGAAGTCTTCATATGCCTGGATGGATTTACGCTTCGGCGAAGCGAAGGTTGCCTGCTGCAATGCATAGAAACCGTCGACGACAACGCGGCGCAGATCTTCCGGCATGGACAGGAACTTCTGATTGTTCATCCACCACAAAGCACCCATATAGGCATGACCGTCGAGGGTGACATATTGCAGGCCGGCATCGGGGAACTTCATGCCCATGATATCGGTGATGCCGTTCTTGGAACCCTCAACAACACCTGTCTGGAACGAGGTGAACAGCTCCGGCCACGGAATCGGGGTCGGGGATGCGCCGAGCGATTTGACCAGTTCCTGCGGCAGATCGGCCACGACCGTACGGATCTTCAGGCCTTCCATGTCGGCCGGGTTCGCGACGCGGCGTTTGGTGTTGGCAAAGTTCCGCCACCCACCGGTGTTGCCGACGGTCATCAGACGAATGGAGTTATCGGAATCTTCCAGCGCCATGCCGCGCATGGTACGCACGAAATCTCCGGACAGAACATGTTCGGCAATTCGGTCGTCTGACATCATGTACGGCAGGTCGAGAACCTGAACATACGGGAAGATGCCGGAAGCGCCGCCGGAGGTGGAGATGTAGATGTCAATTGCGCCGCCGGCGACGCCCTGAAGACATTCTGCACCGTTGGAGCAAAGCTGCGTACCGATAAAGAGTTCAACTTCGATCGCGCCGTTTGAAGCTGCCTCGACGAAGTTCTTGAACACGACAAGGCCGTCATAGTCCTCGTCGTTTTCGTTGGAGTTGGCCGTTGCACGCAGCGTGTAGTCCGCGGCAACCGCGCTCATCGACGACCCGGCAAGCATCGCCGCGACGGTAAGCGTTTTCAGTGCAGATTTGAGCATTAGGTACCTCCCTTTTAAAGCTCAAGATCAGTTGGCAAATCCGGTCAGACGCGGAATCGTCATCGAAAGTGCCGGGATGTAGGTGATCAGGAAAATCACCGCTACCTCCACCGCCAGAAACGGCAGAATTGCTTTGGCTATGGTTTCAACCCGTTCCCTGGAAACCGAGGCCGCAACAAACAGGACAAGCCCCATCGGCGGCGTCGCCAGACCGATGGTCAGGTTCACGCTCATGATGATGGCGAAGTGGATCGGATCAACCCCCATTGAGGTGAAGATCGGGCCGAGGATCGGTCCCAGGATGATGATCGCCGGACCTGCGTCCAGGAACATGCCCACAATGAAGAGCAGCAGGTTGATCAGGAACAGAAGGATCAACGGATTGTCTGACAGGGTCAGAACAAAATCGGCCATGATTTCCGGAGCGTGACTGAGGCTGACAACGGTCTTGAACGCCATTGCCGCGCCCACAAGCAGCAGCACCACGGCAGATGTGATTCCGGCTCGGTTCAAAATGCCGGGAATTTCACCCATCTTGAGCGAGTGAAGCACGAAGAAACCGATGATCAGGGCGTAGGCAACCGCCACAGCGGCTGCCTCTGTCGGCGTAAAGACACCGATCAGAATACCACCCAGGATGATGATCGGCGTCTGCAAAGGGGCAACGGCCTTTTTGCAGACCATGCGGAAATCGTTGGAAACAGAACCTCTCACTCCCATCAGAATGAAGTGGGAAATCACAAGCAGCACGATGTTGAGAACAAGGAGGACTGTGCCTGAAAGTTCAAAACCGATTGCACCTGCGATCCCAAAAGCAATCGCCAGGAGCAGGAAGGCGAGGTTTATCCGCAACACTACAAAGGAGAACCAATACTCGACCGGCGCCATCGATTGACCCGGATTGACGATCCGTTGCGCCTTTGGCAGGTCGTATTTGTCCGCCATGACCCTGACAACCAGCATCAGGCCGACACCGACCATGACACCCGGCACAATTCCGGCGAGGAACAGCGCGGCAACGCTTTCTCCCATGACATAGGCGTAGATGATCATGATGCCCGAAGGCGGGATGATCGGACCTATGACTGAAGACGCCGCCGTGACCGCCGCGGCGAACCGGCGCGTGTAGCCTTGTTTTTCCATGGCCGGGATCAGCATGGACCCGAGTGCGGAAGTATCAGCAACCGCGGATCCGGAAAGGCCGGCAAAGAGCATGGACGACAAGATATTCACATGGGCAAGCCCACCTCTGAGATGCCCCATCAGCGCCTGCGAAAACTCGACCAGACGCATCGTGATGCCGCCCTTGTTCATCAGCTCGCCAGCAAGCATGAAAAACGGAATCGCCATCAGAGGAAAACTGTCCATGCCATTGTAAACGTTGCGATACAATAGCGTGATGTCGCTTGATTGGCCGTTCAGCCACAGCAGAATGCCGGGTGCCGCCAACAGACCGAAAAAGACCGGCAGACCGATCATCAGGAAGACGAGAAAGACGGGAAGGAACCAGATCAGCATCAGTCAGCTCCCGCCATGTCTGCATCGGGAATGACCGGCAACCGCTCGGTTCCACCGAAAATGGAAATAAGATTGCGCAGGATCAGCTCGATATTGACGAGTGTCAGCAGGATCACGCCGACAAAGACCGACATCATCATCCAGCTGCGTGGAATGCGGACCCACTCCGACAAGTCGAAGCTACCAGGGACATAAAGAGACGCGGTTGCAAATCGGCCTCCAAAGCCGGTGACTTCCGCATATCCGATCTGGACCGCAATCATGAGAACGGCCAGCGAGATCAAAAGCAGGAACAGGGACAGGATGTTGCCGATGGCTCGCGGAAGAGCCTGCCCGAGCATATCGATTGCGACAAAACCGCCACGTCGAAATGCCGTCGGCGCCATCAGGCCGGTCATCCAGAGCATGCAGAAGCGTGCTGCTTCATCGGGCCAGGGAAGAGCGTTGTTCAGGACGTATCGGAACACGACCTGAATCAGGATC
>NZ_JAILWL010000489.1 GCF_025698965.1 Roseibium sp. | reverse complement strand
CAGTCGGTTCTATGACCGCCAGTTCCGTGACAATCAGACTGACTTGCCGCATTGCGGTCAGCGGGAGGCTGCACTCGCGCAGGATCTTGGGATTCCCTTTGGCCGTGTGAACCATGGCCACGACGACATGCTTTGCGCCCGCGACAAGATCCATCGCACCACCCATACCCGGAACCATCTTGCCCGGGATCATCCAATTGGCAAGAAAACCGCGCTCATCGACCTGAAGACCGCCGAGAACCGTCATGTCGAGGTGTCCGCCGCGGATCAGACCGAAACTCATGGCGCTATCGATGGATGCAGCACCGGGCACCGCCGTAATGAAACCTCCGCCCGCATCGGTCAGATCCGGGTCTTCCATCCCTTCCGGCGGGCGTGCTCCGAGACCGATCACACCGTTTTCGGCCTGAAAGAAGACGTGAACCTCTTTGGGCAGATAATTGGCAACCATTGACGGCAGACCAATGCCCAGATTGACCAGTGTACCGGGTTCGATTTCCTGAGCCACGCGACGAGCAATGATTTCCTTAGCTTCCATCGGGCTGTCTCTCCAGAAGATGATCCACCAGGATTCCGGGTGTCTTCACGCTGTCAGGTGAGATGACGCCTACCGGCACAATAGAATGAGGTTCGGCAATCACGGTCTCACCTGCCATTGCCATGATCGGATTGAAGTTATGGGCCGTCAGAGAGTATTCAAGGTTGCCGACATAATCGGCACGATAGGCCGCAATCAGGGCAAAGTCGCCATGGAGCGGTGTTTCAAGCAGAAAGTCCTGATCATCAACTGTGATCTTCTGTTTGCCTTCTTCCACAAGCGTACCGATGCCGGTCGGTGTCAGAATTCCGCCGAGGCCGACGCCCGCTGCCCTGATCCGCTCCACCAGGGTACCTTGAGGCACCAGGTCGACCTCTATTTCTCCCGCGATCATCTTTTGCTGGGTTTCCGGATTTAGGCCGATATGTGAGGCAATCACTTTCGAAAGACTGCCGGCTGATACGAGCTTGCCGATGCCGCGTCCCGGCATCGCTGTATCATTTGCAATAACGGTAAGGTCTTTCGTGCCCCTCGCAACGATTACGTCGATTAAACGATGAGGTGTGCCAACCCCCATGAAACCACCGATGAGAAGTGTGGCACCATCCGGAATGAGCTCAGCAGCTTCTTCCGCCTTCAATGCGTGTTTCATGAGGTTTCCCCCGAATCCCATGTCCCCAAGATGACGATAACGTTTTATGCTCTTCAAGAAAAATGAAGTTTGTGCGATGCGGGGCAGTTGTCGCATTGACGCAGCGCACGTTAATGACTTGAAGTCCATCCGGAAGTTCAGTGGAGGCTGGAATTGAAAGAATGCGACACCGACCGTCAGGTTCTTCAGACGTTCTTGGAGAGGTTCCAAACCTCGATTGGCGATCCCGCACCCGACATGCGACTGATCGTGGATGTAGCGCGTGTTTTGCGACCACGGGCAGGGGATGTGTTGTTTTCAGCGGGCGACCTTCTGGAAGATCTCTATTTCGTGGTATCGGGGCTGGTACGGTATTACTACCTCACACCGCACGGACGGGAGTTCAATAAAAACTTCGTCTCGAGTGGTGGTGTGGTCACATGTCTATCTTCATTTCTTGCAGAAAAACCGTCTCCCTTTTTCACGGAAGCCCTGGAAGACACGGTCCTTGTAAGCGTGCCCATGGAAACGGTGCGCAGGCTGAAAGCAGATGACATCTTATGGGAGCGGGTTTTCAACGGTTTCATCACCCGTCTTGCGCTTCGGAAAGAACAGCGGGAAGCGTCCTTTCTGCTTGAAGATGCAGCCGGTCGTTACGAGGCCTTTCTGAGGGAGTATTCGCAAGTCGCACTTCGATTGCCGCAATACCATATTGCGTCCTATCTGGGGATTACGCCGGTTGCGCTGTCACGTATCCGCGCAAGGCGCGCGAAGCGAAGCGCTTCTTAACCCGGGTTAATGCACACCGGCCTACTGATCTCTTAAGTCTCGCCAATTCCGATTTTTGGAGAGACTGGAAATGCAGGAAGTCAGAACTATCGTCATCACGGGAGGAGCAATAGGACTGGGCCGCGAACTGACCCGCCTGTTCTGCGAGCAGGGGCATCGCGTTGTCATATGTGGGCGAACGCAAAATGCGCTGGAAGAAGTCAAAGAAGCGCATAGCCAGGTCATATCCGTACACGCCGATCTGGCGTCTCCCGAAGGCAGGTACCGGTTTCTGGACGCAATTCACGAATTGAATTGTCCCGTCGATCTCCTGATCCACAACGCCGCCCTGCAGTTTTCCTATGATTTTCAAGACGCCTGTGTGCCCATCGAACGGATTGAAACCGAATTGATGGTCAATCTGCTGGCGCCAATCGAGCTCACCGTTGAACTTTTGCCGCTACTCAAGCAAGCCAGGGCGGGGCGTGTGGTGGCCATTTCCTCGGCGCTTGCGCGTGTCCCGAAAAAATCTGCACCGATCTATTGTGCAACCAAGGCAGGGCTTTCCAATTTCACCAGGGCGCTTCGGTATCAACTTGAGGGCACTTCTGTAGGCGTGAGCGAGGTGGTGCCGGACCTGATCGTGACGCGGATGACATCTGGACGCGGCGACAAGGCCTTGTCACCCCTGGAAGCAGCGCAGAGGATTGTTTCGGGGTTGGAAAAACTGCAAAGCGAGATCCATTTGGGCCGTGTTCCATTTCTTTACGCCTTACATCGTCTGATGCCCGATCTTGCGTACCGGATTTTGAAAGCGGCATAAGATCTTATGGAAACAGCAACTTGCGGTTCGCAGTTGCTTGACCTGTGCCGCAAAGCCACTTAAGTCCGCAATCGCCAGTCGGTCGGACAGCCGCTGTCGCAAGTGCCGAAAGGCCGCGAGGGAGGAAAGTCCGGGCTCCACGGAAACACGGTGCCGGGTAACACCCGGCGAGGGCGACCTTAGGGAAAGTGCCACAGAAAGCAAACCGCCCCGGCTTGCCGGGGTAAGGGTGAAAGGGTGGGGTAAGAGCCCACCGCGCCTCTGGCAACAGAAGCGGCATGGTAAACCCCACCGGGAGCAAGACCGAATAGGGACAGCATGGATCGGGAGCAATCCGGGTCCAGGTCGGTTTCCAGGCCCGCTGTCCGGGTTGGTTGCGTGAGGCGTCTGGCAACAGGCGCCCCAGATGAATGGCTGTCGCGTCCGCGCAAGCGGGCCATACAGAACCCGGCTTACAGGCCGACTGGCTTTTTCTTATCCTGCCGAGTATTGCGGTGTGCTTGCCAAAAATGCACCGTAGGCTTCGGCGTTCGGATAAGAGAATTGCTCCGCAAGCGGATTCGCGCGTTTCTTAGTCCTGGCTCCCATATCTGCAAGCAGTTCATCGAAATGCCGGAAGTGGAATGGGGCGGAGCACAGGCCTCCGTAGACCTTGGCCGCCGGTCGTTCCTCGCGGCGCCACATCAGCATGTCGTCAATGTTCTTGCGCATCTCAGCGTCGCTCGGTTGCTTGGACAGCTGACCGTCAGCATAACGGACAAGCCAGTTCGCAATCATTTCCGCTGACAGAATTGTGCAAAAACTGGAGTTGAAACCAACAAATCCCATGTCTGGAAGATCGGGGTTAACTGCCAGTCTGTAAACACGATACTGGCCGTCGGGTTCGATCAGCTTGTCCAGATAGTCCTGAGCCAGATAGGGAACGCCCAGCTTCCATCCGACCGCCAGGATCGAAAGGTCACATGGAATGCGGCTGCCTGTCGTCAGCACGGCATTGCCATCTTCATAGCGTTCGATCGTGCCCTTGATTGGCTTGATTGTCCCGTCCTCAAAGCCTTCAAACAGACCCGGAGTAACGATCGGAAGAGAGCAGGACGCATCCTTTTCGATTGGTGCGTCAGGCACCATGTCCCATTTCTTCAACTTGAGCTGAAACTTGAGGAGGGCCTCGAGGCCTCGGAAATTGGCCCAGATCAACGGCTTGAACAGAGTCTGGACCACTCTGGCCAGCGGTGAAGGAGACCAGCCGTTGAATTGCTGTTCCTGGGCTCGCATGTAGAGCAATCGTTTGAAGTTGATGCCGCCGACAAAATACGGAACCCTCCAAACCGGTTCCCGATAAACAAGGGTCACCGACTTGGCGCCATTCCTGACGGCATTGACAACGATGTCGGTTGCGGACTTGGAGCCCCCAAGCACCACGATGTTCTTGTCTTTAGCCAGGGCGCTGTCGGTATATTCCGAACTGTGCATGACCTGGCCACCCTCGGCCTCGAACTCTTCCTGTCCAGGATGGGAAATGATGTTCTTGTCAGAAAATTGCCCGGTGCACACTGCAACGAAATCGAAATCCCGGGTCCAGCGCCTGCCTGCTGCCTCCAGCGTCAGCGTCCAACCCGGCTTGCCGTCCGTTCTGCGATCCATCGAAACCACGTCGGTGTTCAACTGAAACAGCCGTGCCAGATTGTGTTTGGCTGCATAAGAATGCAGATAGGCGTGGACCTGCGGTCCCTTCGGCCATTCCGGATAGTCCTCCGGCATAGGCAGGTCCGTATAACGGTAAAGATCCTTGGGTGATTGGGTTTGCACATCGGGATAGGAGCGAGAAAGCTCCCATACGCCGCCAAAGTCATGACTTCTTTCAAAGCCGATCACTCTGTGGCCACGCTCGTCAAAGGCTTTCGCTGCCGCAAGTCCGCTCACGCCGCCGCCGATTACGGCGACAGTCTTCCGTCTGGTCATGGTTTTCAATCTCCTCTTTATCCGCTC
>NZ_JAILWL010000488.1 GCF_025698965.1 Roseibium sp. | reverse complement strand
CGCTGCCGACTTTGTCGCGGGCGACCGTTTTGAAATTACCGTGACGCGGGATGACATCAATCCCGACGCTGGCAAGGTCGTGGCCTGGGACCCGGACGGGACCGATGGCTCCGAAATCCCTTGGGCGATTGCCGCCAACGCAGCCGAGGCGCAAGACGGTGTCGACCTCGAGATCGGATTGATCGCCCTGCGTCGTCAGGTCCTGTGCTTCGAGGCAGGGATCGTCTGGCCTGACGGTGTTACGGACGAACAGAAAGCCACGGCGCTCGAAGCGCTGGAAAAACAGAGCATCCTGGTCCGCACCGCTTAAGCCCTGTTTTCAACAAAAATCATGGCCGGCATTGCCGGCCTTTTTCTTATGCCTTCCGGTTTGGGCCGGAACCGATCAGGAGTAAAAGGCAATGCCGGAAATTCTTCTCCCTTATACCAACGTGGATGTGACCGAAGAGGTCAACCGCATTCCGAACAACTACGGTTACTTGAACGCTCTTGACATCTCTCCGTCAGAGCCGGTCGGATCGCGCCTTGTTCGTATTGATTATCGCGATGGTCAGATTGTTGTTCTCGCTGCCGAGGAGCCGGGCTCACCAGGTCAGCTCACGGAACAGGACAATGTGGGCGGGACAATCCTGCAGATCCCGCATTTTCCCCACCTGGAAACGATCACGCCGGAGGATCTTGCGGGTATTGTCGAGGTTGTCAATGGCGTGCTGCAGGCACGGAACCTTGACGCAGAATTGGCGAAACGTCTGTCGCGCATCCGCAAAAATCACTCAATCACACTTGAGTATATCCGTATGGGATCGATGCGCGGCTTGATCAAGGATGGTCGTGGCCGCACCCTCTACGATCTTTATAGTGTGTTCGGGATCACCAAGAAGGTCATTGACCTGAAACTTGGAACGGCTGACACCGACATGGTTGAGAAGTTTGAGGAGATTGGCGATCACATCCAGACAAATCTCAAGGGCGAGACGATGTCTGGTGTCGAAGCTCTGATTTCGCCAACGATGTTCAACAGGTTCATTCAGCACCCCAAAGTGGAAAAGTTCTGGATTCAGACCGAACAAGCGCCTGGGTTGCAGAAGTTCCTGCGCGCGGATCTTGGTGGGAATTGGGGGCGCATCTTCGACTTCGGTGATATCCGTGTCCGGGAATACAAAGGGTCGTTCCCTGTTCGCAGCACAAGTGGGCAACTTACTTCTGAGCCCATCATTGAAGCTGGCAAGGGGCATGCATACCCCGCAGGGACACAGGAAATGTCCAAGACCTTCCAGGGGCCGGTGCACCACATCGATATGGTCAACGTTGCACCCGATGCTTCCGACCCGATTTATGTGTCGACGGAAGTGTTGAAGCACGGTGCCGGTGTCGAAGTGAAGTCGCAGACCAACCGTCTGTCTGTCTGGAAACAGCCGGAGTGTCTGGTTGAACTGATGTCCTCCGACTAAGCGGATCTCACATGAGTTCTGACTTTGCGAAAAGAGCAGTTGACGCCGTGTTCGAAAGACTCGGCGTTGACGGCTTGTACGGTGCGGTTCCGTGCAAGGTGTTGTTTGCGTCGGATGACGATGAGGCGCTTGATTTTGGTGGCAGGTCGCGCCCGGTCGGACGAAATTCCGCCATGAGGGTACGGGCCTCGGAGGTGACGCCGGTCAAGGGCCAATCATTCACGGTTGGCGCAACAACGTACAAGATTTCATCGCAGCCGACCTTATCCGACACGGCTCGATTGGTTTGGTCCTTCAAGGTTTCTGCGAGTTAAGTCATGACCGATCTCCGTTTGGCGCTTGTCGGCGATCTGCAAAAGCACTTGGACGCCGAAGAAAAGGAAGTTTCGGTCGCCCTCCGGCTGGCCACTGAAGATGTCGCTATCCTGGGCAAAAGGCGTTTTCGGCAGCAAACAACATCTGCGGGGTTAGGCAAAAAAGTCGCCAATGCATGGCGGCATGATGTCTTTCCCAGGCGCGGTGTGCAGACAATGGAGCCTGCGGCTCGAGTAATCTCAAAAGCGCCAGACATCATACGTGCGTTTGATGAGGGGCAGACGATCCGGTCGAAAGACAGGGCGGGCTGGCTTGCCATTCCAACGGATTATGCGCCTTCAAGCCGCAGGCGGGGTTCTCGCGGACGCAAGATGTCTGCGGATGAGTTCATAGAGACCTTTGGAAACGATAGCCTGGAGGTCTTTTCGAAGTCAGGGGCATCATGGAACGGTAGGGAAAACCTTTACTTATTTGCCCCGGATGGTTTTCGAAAATCAAGAGGTAAGCGAAAAGGCTCCCGTCGTGTGAAAGAAAAGGGCCGGATCAAGTCCGAGAAGGTCTTAATGTATGTGCTTGTGAAGCAGGTACGTCTCTCCAAAAGGCTGAATGTTTCTTCAATTGAGAGAACCCTGCGTCGCCTTTATCCGAATCTCATCACGCGCCGTTTGCATGAAAGGTTGGGAAAATGAGTTCTGACGACGTATTGACAGCGTTGCACGGTGTTTTGACCGATCTGGCGACAGCAGAGGCAGACGTACCGGATATTGCTAGAAACGAAACCCTGGACGATGCCTTTCAGGCGCTGGACACCGGTGCAGACGCTTACGGCAACATGGTTGACGGCGATCTCTCCCGGACGGCTGAAATGCTTGGCGGAGCAGAACCGTATCAAATGCGGCAGACAGCGCTATTGGAGTTGATCGTCAAGGCCTCGACCGATGCCGAACGCCGTGCTGCTCTGAAAGCGATCCTGTCGAAGGTCCATCTAGCGCTGGAGGCGTCGACAGGAAGCGTTGCGACCTGGGAAATTACCGGTCTTGACCGATTGGACCAATCGACGGACGCAGATCCCGAAGCGGGAGGAGCGACTGTCGAGATTACCTGCGAATTTTCTTCAGATGTTCCCTATTAGAGAAGCTGAGTTCTTTTCGGTTGGGCAGAGTGGCAACGATCAACGCCATTATCACGAAAGCGATACTGCTGACCGTCAACGAAACAATCAGTTGTAAATCTTCAAGGTTTGCAGCCTGGACGTTCCTTTGCAAAAAAGCGCCGCTTGCCGCGCCAAAAAACCAAACAACAATCATCAGCAGCAATGTGAGGAAGCCCCACAGCGCGCCCGTATGGCCTTTCCATTTCTGCGCCAAGATTCCGACCAGGATCGGCGCGGCAAGATAAACAAGAATAGGGCCCATCTTCATCCTCCGGTTGAACGACCGGAGCGTATCTCACGCAATCATTGGAAGGCAAGAGACGCTATGACACGCAAACGCGATGCCGCCTCCGCAGAGGCCGGTAAACCCTTTGTGCTGCTCGAAACCGTGTCCGACATCGGGCGCAAGGGGAGCATTCAAACCCTGACACAGACGCAGGCAGACCAGTTGGGCGCGAAGATTCGCCCTGCAACCGGTCGCGATCTCGACGTCGCTGCCAAGTCCTGAACCGGAGATCTGATCCATGGCAACGAGTGCAACACCGCGCGGTAAGACCGCAAACATGCTGTTTGGCGATCAGGCAGACTTTGCCTCAATCGCGACCGGAAATTATATATCAACGCCATTCTATACGGAGAATCTAGGCGAGGCGGAGCCGCTGGAATCTGATCCGCTGCTCGGCACTGCGCGGACCAACAATCGGGACCAGACAAGCCCTGCACCGGGATTGATAACGGCGGGCGGCGATATCGTGGTGCCAATGGATGTCAACCATCTGCCTTATTGGCTGACCATGTTGTTCGGGGCTGGCGTGACCAGCGGTGCCGGTCCTTACACCCATGTCTTTACCAGCGGTAAAGAGGTTTTGCCGTATCGCACGATTGAAGTTGAAAAGCGTGCAGGTGCTGCGTTCTTCCAGAATGTCGGTTATCTTGCGAGCGCATTCTCATTCGACACGGCGCGGGGTGCAGGTTTCCGTCAGGCAACTATCTCCCTGGTTGGGCGAAGCCAGAACAAGCTTGCTGCGACCGGAGGCGGAGTGCCTGTGGCGCAGCTCGCACTCGGTCAGGTGCCTGCCTCGACCGGCCTGATGCGGATCAACAGCGTCGATGCGGCAAACTTCCTTGGTGGATCGTTCAACTACCAGAACAATCCGACCCCCGACGAATCCATGACCAGCGATGAGTATCTCGCCGGATACACGTTGGATGAGGACGCGACTTTGGGCGGTTCTAATAGGGTTCGTTACGTCAATGATGCCTATTATGACATCATGGCTGCGGGCGATCCGGTCGCCTTGGAGCTTGAATTCGAAATCTCCGCGACTGCCAAGATGCTGTTCGCAATGCCTGCGGTTCGATTTGAGCGCGCTCCGTTTGCACCGATTAGTGGTCCTGGTGGTCTGGAAGCCGAATTCAACTGGCGCGCTGAACAAACAGACAGCGCACCGATGTTGACCGTGACGGTGACCAACCAGATCGCGGCCTACTGATATGGGAGTGCGCCTTAGCCAGAAGAAAGTTGACCATCAGGAGCAAGAGTTTCCTGATGGCATCACCGTCACCATGCGCACCGCCAATTCGCTCGATCTTGAAGAGGCGGAAACGCAAGCGAGTGACCTCATTGCAGGCTTGATTGCCGGTAACTCCGCTTTCGGCGAGTTTGGCCTGAATGAAATCGGTGGTCTGGACGTGACCGAAATGGAAGATGCGCTCGGGCTTTCCAGTTTCCTGACCCTTGCGCTTGTGTTCGAGCGCGTCGTCAAAGAATGGAAAGGTGTTGAGGTTGAAACAGGCGACCCGGCACCACTTGATCGGACTTACATCGGTCTTTTCCTTCTAGACCCCTCTTATCGT
>NZ_JAILWL010000487.1 GCF_025698965.1 Roseibium sp. | reverse complement strand
AGTGCTTATTTCGGTTCAACCACGTCCGCGGAATCGCGCGAATTGTGTGGCCGGTGGGGCGACTATATGGATTATCTTGAAGCGCCCGCCTACGATTGCCTGCCTGCGGAATATCAGGCCAAGGGATATGAAACCGCGGCCTTCCACGCCTTCTGGGGGGCGTTTTTTGACCGCACCGATTGGTTCCCCCGCATCGGGTTTCAAAAACTCTTTTTCCAGGAGCAGCTTAGAAACAGTAGTTTTGTCGAAACCGGCAAAACCTGCGGTCTGACGTTCAAGGGATTGTGCGATTTTGATGTCGCGGATGCCGTGGAGGCCTATCTGAAAGAACAAGCCGGGAAACCGAAATTTGTATACTGGCTGACGTTGAACACCCATCTTCCTCTGGAAAAAGGCATTGCGACTCCTCGGCTCGATTGCGAGACCGGTGGGCCCTTTGACGACTGGACCGTTTGCAGCATGACGGAAATGTGGATGGATCTCATGTATCGTGTGCGAGAGATGGCGCTAACCCCGGCGCTCAAGGATACGAGGATCCTCGTCGTCGGCGATCATCATCCCCCTGTCTGGACCCGTCAGGGAAGACGGCAGTTCGAAGCGGGAGAAGTTGCCTGGCTTTCTCTGAAGCCGACTACAGATGCAGCGAAAGACCAGGTTGCCACCGGGCCGCTATCGCAGAAAAACTAGAACCCGAGAAAACTTCTCATGTGAAAACGCGCAGTCGCAGCTTCCTGTTGGTGCTCCGCGCCGAACGGGCAGGCGCGCCGGGCAAGGCAGCCGGACAGGCATTCGGCGTTTTCTGTCGCTTCAAGATGTGCGCGGCAGCTTGGCACGTCGTAACCGGCCTCACGTGAGAGCGCGTTTGCGGGGCAGACGGACAGACAGGGCTTGTCCTGGCAGGTTTCGCAAGGGCCCTGCATTGTTGCCGGACCGATGAAGTGCGGCTGCCGGTCGGGAGAGAGAAAGACCGCCCGAAAGCCGGACCATGGGCCATAGTCCCGATGCGCCAGCACACCCATGGGGCTTTGTGAAAATCCGCCGCATTTTATGGCCCATTGCTGAAACGGGTAGTAGGGCGGGCCTTCAAAAGGGAAAAGCACCCTGAATCCGTTCGTGTTAGCCAGATCGGTCAAAACACGTTTGGTGTACCTGTCCAGCGCATGTGGTGCATCGTCGGAATATTCCGTGCTGCGGGTGAAAACCGGCCAGAGAGACGGGCCTGTGCTGCCGATCAGCAACAATGCCTTGGTCCGCTCGTCACCCTGCATTTCCGGCATCCCGGCGTTTGCGTCCGGCTCAAACCCGCCCAGGCACAAAAAGCCGGCGGCTGCGAGGTCTTTATTAAAAGTCGCTGCCGCCGGTGATATCATGTCAGTTGCTCTCAGCCGATCCGGTCGCGCTTGGCGAGCGTGCGCAAGCGCAAGGCGTTCAGTTTGATGAAGCCGGCTGCATCTTTCTGGTCATATGCGCCCTGGTCGTCTTCGAAGGTGACCAACTCTTCGGAATAGAGCGAATAAGGCGAAGACCGGCCGACCAGGATGACGTTGCCCTTGTAGAGCTTCAATTTGACGGTTCCGGTGACGTGTTCCTGGCTCTTGTCGATCAAGGCCTGCAGCATCTCGCGTTCAGGCGAGAACCAGAAGCCGTTGTAGATCAGCTCAGAATAACGAGGCATCAGCTCGTCCTTGAGATGCGATGCGCCGCGATCAAGAGTGATGGACTCCATCGCACGATGTGCGGTCAGGAGAATTGTACCGCCCGGCGTTTCATAGATGCCGCGGCTCTTCATACCGACGAAACGGTTTTCAACCATGTCGAGGCGGCCGATGCCGTTGTCGCGACCATAGTCGTTCAACTTGGCAAACAGTGTGGCCGGAGACATGTTTTTACCGTTCAGAGAAACCGCATCGCCTTTTTCAAAGCCGATTTCAATCTCGGTGACGACATCCGGAGCTTCTGTCGGGTCTACCGTGCGCTGAAACACATAGTTCGGGGCTTCTTCGGCAGGGTCTTCCAGGACCTTACCTTCAGAAGAGGAGTGCAGCATGTTGGCGTCGACGGAGAACGGCGCTTCGCCGCGCTTGTCTTTCGGCACGGGGATCTGGTGCTGCTCGGCAAAATCGAGCAGGTCGGTCCGCGACTTGAACGTCCAGTCGCGCCACGGTGCGATAACCTTGATATCCGGGTTCAGGGCGTACGCGGAAAGTTCGAAGCGGACCTGGTCGTTGCCCTTACCGGTGGCGCCATGTGCGATGGCGTCGGCGCCGGTTTCTTCCGCGATTTCGATCAGGCGCTTGGAGATCAGCGGACGGGCGATGGACGTCCCGAGAAGGTAGACGCCTTCGTAAACGGCATTGGCGCGGAACATCGGAAAGACGAAATCGCGCATGAATTCTTCACGCAGGTCGTCAATGTAGATTTCCTTGATGCCAAGCATCTCGGCCTTTTTGCGCGCGGGCTCAAGTTCCTCACCCTGTCCAAGATCCGCGGTGAAGGTCACCACTTCGCAGCCCAGTTCGGTCTGCAGCCACTTCAGAATGATGGATGTATCAAGGCCACCGGAATAGGCCAGCACTACTTTTTTGATGTCTCCGTGCGCCATCGAAAGAAGGTCCAATTCGTTGTTTTTTGGCGGTCTCACCGCACCGTTGAAAATTTGCGGCAATTTAGCCGGTTCTTTGGGCGGCGCAAGCCCCCCAACGCGGGGAAATGGCCACAGCTAGAGTTGCGATCAGACAAAGGTTTGCCGGAAGGCCGGGGACAGTTGAAACTTGCAATTGACCGCAACCCGGTCGAGGGTGTTAACGATTGGGAAAAGACCGGCTCAACGCCATGGCCGGATCGGGAGGTGGAATGAGCCTGATCGACTTCAAGCTCGATGTTTATGACTACGCGACTTTTCTGCTCTTGCTGGTGATCGTCATTGCATTCTTTTACGCAATGATCACGTTAGGCGGGTTGCCCGGCAAACTGGCGGAAAAGCGCAAACATCCCCATGCGGAATCGGTGAAACTCGGTGGTTGGATCGGTCTCTTCACCGTCTTTCCGTGGATCCATGCTCTGATCTGGGCCTATCACGATTCCCTGACGATCGATGTGCGCAAGTTGCCCGGGGACATGAAGGAAAAAAACGGTGTTGGAGAAACACCGGAGACGACTGGAAAACTTGAAGCCGGTCTTGGATCTGCAACAGCGGAAGAAGTGGCGCCTGAACAATTGCACAAGAGCACCGGCAGCGAGGGCGATGCCAAATGACGATCGCTCTGCTTATCGTTTTTTTCTACGCCATTGCCATGTGGCTGGTGTTCTACAAATACCGGCTTTTGAAATTCAATATTGCCTGGGGCGTGGTGACTTTCTGGGTCGGCTTTCATGTCCTGTTTCTGCTGATTGTCTTTTTGCGTTTCTATACGCCTTACACGATAGACGGTCATGTGATCCGTCAGACCATCCAGATCGCGCCACGCCTGCCGCACCCGACGCTTCTGGAAGAGGTGTTCGTGGCTCAGAATCAAAAGGTGAAAAAAGGCGACAAGCTCTATCAGTTCGACCGGACGCTCTATGCGGCCCAGCTTGAAGAAGCTCAGGCGAACCTGGCCAGCGCCCAGCAAAATGCGCTGATCCTGGAAGAAAATATCGTTCTTGCGCGGGATTCGGTGAATGAAGCACGCGCCAACGAGCAGTTTGCGAATGAACAGGTCAATCGGTACTCGAACCTGGTGCCGCGTGGCGGGGCGAAGCAAGAGACCCTCGACAAGTGGAACGCGCAGCTTGCTGGCGCTGAGGCACAGGTCGCTGAAGCCGAGGCCAACCTGAAAAAGGCGCAGCTGGCGACAGATGCAAAACTGGACGGCGTCAATGCTCAGGTGGCGGCCGCACAGGCCCAGGTGGATCAGGCCGTCTATTACCTCGATCAGACGACCATTTACGCGCCGGAAGACGGCATGATCATCAGTCAACAGGCGCGCCCGGGACTTGTTGTCGGAGGTTTTCGTATCGGTGCCATTGCCGCCTTTGTGGCCGACGCCGATCCTTATTTCCTGGCAACGTTCTATCAGGAACATCTTAAATTCGTGGAGCCGGGGCAACCGGTGGAAGTCTCGCTGGATTTCTATCCGGGCCAGATCTTCACCGGCAAAGTCAAGTCGATCTGGGAGGGAACCGGACAGGGGCAGATCAAGCCGAGCGGCCGGGTGCCGGACTTTCTGTTCATGAGCCCACAAGGGCGCTTCGCTGTCGAGATTGTTCTGGATGATGACCCGGCGCTCAAGAGATATCCTGGCGGTGCGCACGGGGCGGCGGCGATCTATACCGGCGGTGGCGGCGAATGGGTTGCGGTTCTCAGACGCATTAATATGCGGCTTTACGCCTGGATCAATTTCATTGTTCCGTTTGATGTCTAGAGTGGGCAGGTCGAATATGAGTCAGGTTCGGCAAGTTGCAAAAAGGCTGGTTTTTGGTAGCGCCCTGCTTCTGGGTGGCTGCATGGTTGGTCCCGATTTCGAGCGGCCGGAAGCCCCCTTGCTGGACAGTTGGAGCACCGGTGCCAATCTGCCGATTGACAGCCGTACCGGGTTTACCAGCCGCAGCGCGAATTCCGTGCCCTGGTGGCATGTGTTCAGGGACGAAACCTTGAACGGCCTGATCGCCGAGGCCTATCGCCAGAATGTGGAGCTTCAGGCAGCTGGTGTCCGGGTCTATCAGGCGCGGGCCCAGCTCGGTATCGCAAAAGGGGAGCTGTTTCCGCAGGTTCAGGAGTTGAAGGGCGGGTCGAAG
>NZ_JAILWL010000486.1 GCF_025698965.1 Roseibium sp. | reverse complement strand
GTCGAGTATCAGGCGATTGCCAACGGCAAGCGCACGACCAAGGACGTGTTGAAATCCTGTCGGCGCAAAAAAGGTTTATGCACACTCTTCACTTTGATTTTCGTCAAGCAGCCCGCGCTTCAATCTGTCGCGCACTACATACTTGAAGTTTCTGCCGTCATCGGGATCGAGGTTTGGTCAGGATCGGGAAATAGACCCAGGTGAACAAAACGAACGCGATCATCCAAAGCAGTCCGGAGGCAATCATCACCGGAAAATAATCCAGAATCTGCGTTCCGAATGTTCTGAGGAGCGCCGCTGCGATCACTGAAAGGTAAGCCAGCGCGATCGGCAGGGAAACTTTCAACGGCCGTCCGCTATGTCCAAGCGATGCACGTGTCATCATGGCGAGTGTCATGCCGCCAACGGCTCCGGCAGCAAGAAGATGGAGGGCCGCAGTTTCACTGAAAAGATCAAAGAGAAGACTGAAACCGTAAACGATATACCCCACGGTTAGCAGGAGAAATGCCACATGCAGTATCCAGAGGATCGGGCTTTTGAGTGTCGCCCATCCTTTCCAGCCCGCCAACCTGGCCATGTTGACCGCCCCTGCCCCAAGACAGATCAGACCGAGAGCCGTTTCGGGTATCGGAACGACGCTGGAAACTGCGGCCAGTAGCGCAAGCAGGATCCCGGCTCTGTCAAACCAGGGGTGTGAGACCGGCATCGACCCGGCATATTCGATACGATTGAGAGCATTTCGAGTAAACGCGGGAACAACCCGGCCGCCGATAATCACAATCATCGCCGCGCTGATAAACAGTCCCAGACGGACACCGGAGGCGGCCGTCCTTTCGGTCCAGCCGATCCATTCCAGGTGCATCAGCAAATTGCCGGTAAACAGTGCGCTCAGCAAAAACAGAAAAACCGCGTTGCGAAGTTGCGCCTTTTGGGCAAGGCGCCCGAGAATGCTGGTGGCAAGAATGGGAATGAACGCCAAATCCACCACGGCAACTATGACAGGGTCAAGGGAACCGGAGAACCAGACCGAAAGCCGACCCAGTACCCATACCAGACCTGATACCGAAACAAATACCGCCCCGGCCTCCTTGGACCCGGTCCAGTTCGGTACGGCGGTAATAAAAAATCCGGCCATTACCGCAATCGTATAGCCGTACACCATCTCATGTGCATGCCAAAGATGCGGTGCCATACCCATCGGCACCGAGACAAACGCGCCACCCGCGGCATGAACGCTCAGCCAGACTGTCCAGGCAAGCATCGCAAACACCGAGAAAATCCCGGCAGCCAGAAAGTAGAACCGGAATCCTGCGGTCAAAAACGTTGGATAACGCCAGACGGTCCTGGAGGAATGCGGATGGGAAGCGGCTGCCATGAATTAGATCTCGAATGAAATTTCCGGATGGAAGGATTGCAGAACCTGCACTTCAGCAATATGCAGTCCGTCAATGGTCGCAGCAGCAGCCCCAAAGGGACTTGACCATAGTCAAGTCGCGGGAAAAATCTTGAGTATAAATCTCATGTATATCTCTCCTCTCGGGAGAATCCTTAACGAATTCGCCAAAAAGGAATGTTGAAAACACAATGTCCGGAAACGGTTGGGTGAACTTCATCGCTGCCTTCGCAGTGTTTTTTGCCTCCCACATGATACTGATCCGCCCACCGATACGTCCTGTACTGGTCCGGCTCCTTGGTACACGGGGATTTTCCGCTGCGTACTCCGCGCTGTCGGTGCTGATTTTATGGTGGTTGATCGAAGCTGCAAAAACAGCCCCTTACGTTGAAGTTTGGATGTGGGCTCCCTGGCAGAACTGGGTCCCTATCTTGACGATGTTTCCGGTCTGCCTGATCCTTGCATTTGGCGTGGCCGTTCCCAACCCGTTCTCCTTCGGCGGCATCCACAACGACCGGTTCGACCCCAAAAGTCCCGGACTGATCCGCTGGATGCGCCATCCCATACTTGGTGCGCTGTTCTTGTGGTCTGCAGCGCATTTGGTCCCCAACGGAGATTTGGCACATGTCATCCTGTTTGGAACATTTGCCTTGTTCTCGTTCCTCGGCATGAAGATCATCGACAAGCGACGCCGGCGTGAACTTGGGAGTGACTGGACCAGATTGCTTGAGGAAACAAACCAGGCAAATACGACCGTATCTTCGCCCGGCATGAGCACTCTCATCAGATTCGCAATTGCGGTGATTGTCTACGTTGCCTTGGCACATTCACATGTGCTGTTTGCGGGTGTGGATCCATTCGCCTAAAAGCGTCCTTACGGAACCTGATTTGAGTGTTGCTGACAAAGAGTTTACTTATGCGGCAGGTGTTTGACCGATTCCGTTATGAACAGCTCTTGAACTTGCTGTAAAAGTTCTAGTTAAAACTGGATAACCGAGCAGAAAATCGATATTATTGGATATGTCAATTCAAACGCAAATCGATCCGGCGCAAGAGCCGTCAGCGACACAACGCGCATATCTTGCGATCCGGCGCATGATCCTGATCGGCGAGCTGCCGCCAGGTGAAAAACTCAAAATCGAGAGACTTCGCACCATTCTCGATATGGGCGGATCGCCGATCCGCGAAGCACTCACGCTGCTCGTATCGGACCTTCTGGTCGAACGCCTCGATCAGCGCGGTTTCAGAACGGCTGAGATCAGTCCGCAGAATTTTTCGGAAATCCTGAACCTGCGGTGCCATCTGGAAAAAATGGCGCTCAGGGAAAGTCTCACCAATGCGGACCATGCCTGGGAAGACAAACTGGTCATCAGCCATCACCGCATGATGCGCGAACCCCGGACGAACGTCGAACCGTTCGAGGCGTTGCATAAGGCATTTCACATGAATTTGCTGAGCGCCTGCCACTCGCCGGTGCTGCTGAAGTTCTGCAATCAGCTCTACGACCTGAACATCCGTTACCGCTACCTGGCCGGCAAGGCGCTGAACTACTCAAAGCGTGACATCGGCAAGGAGCACACGGATATCATGAATGCCGCGGTTGACAGGGATGCCGACAAGGCCTGCCATCTGTTGCTCGACCATTACCGGAACACCGGCGCGTTTCTTGAAAAGCACTTCGTCACTGAAGCGGCGGAATAATCAGAAATCACAAGGAACAAGGCAAAGGGGCCGCCTTCGGGTCACGGCCCCTCGCCTCTTTCAGGTGCCCTTCGGCACCAGAGTGAGGTCGAAGGACGCCAGGAGATACGGTCCATCAACCTTGCCCGAGAGTTCAAATCCTTCTGCCGGGAACGAACCGGCCGGCTTCTCGATATAGGTCATGACAAGGTCATCGCGGACGCCGAAAACCGTGTCTTCATCCAGATAGGGATCGTCATCGGGAAAGATCTCGGTCACCAGAGGACGGAAACCCGGCGCCTTGACGATGTAGTGCAGATGCGACGGACGCCAGGGATGGCGGCCGCTGGCACGCAGGATTTCCCCGACCGGACCATCCCCCGGAACCGTATAGCTGATCGGCTTGACCGAAGTGAAGGCATAGCGCCCGTCCTTGTCGGTCGTCTGAATGCCATGGAAGGAATAGGTATCCTGGTCCGGATCCTGGCTGGAATACATGCCGTTAGGTGCTGTCTGCCAGATGTCCAGTTCGGCACCTTCAATTGGATTGCCGTCGGGATCCAGAACCCGGCCTTCCGCCAGCAGCACCTGTTCGGTGAAGTCCTTTCGAAGATCTCCTCCGATCGGCAATGGGGGAGCACCGGTAATGTGAAATGGTCCGAGAACGCTTGAAGAGGTGCCTTCCGGACTTGAATGCAGCATGTCGACAAGCGAAGACAGTCCGAGGACATCCGACAGCAGCACGAACTCGTGTCGCTCTTCATCGGAGATATTGCCGGCCCATTCCAGGAACTCAATCCCTTTTCGCCATTCATCGTGCGTCAGGTTGGTTTCCCGGGCAAAGGCATGAAGGTGTGTGACCAGACTCTTCAGAATCTCTTTCAGTCGCGGGTCGGTGTCGGACCCGAAATACCCCATGAAAACGTCTGTTATGTTGTCTTTGGTGACGTGACGCATGGAATTCCTCTTAGTTTAATATTGCAAGGCTGAGCGATGGCCAGCGGATCAGTGCGACGAGAACGATCAACATCACCAAAGCAAACGGGAAAGCTCCGACGAAGACATCCTTCAACGAAATTCGCGGATCGTTCAAAGTGGCCTTGATGACGAAGCAGGAAATGCCGAGCGGTGGTGTAAGCAACCCGATTTCAGCCCCGACAACTGTGACGATACCGAACCATATGAGGGACAATCCCATCGGTTCGACCAGAGGCAGGAACAACGGCACAACGATCAGTATGATCGACGCGGTGTCCAGCAATGTTCCCAAAAAGATCATCAGCAGGACGTAGATGACCATGATCCAGAAGAAGCTCATCTGGGTCTCGCTCAAAAGATCACCAAGCTCGTTGGGTAGCCCGGCCAATCCCAGCATACGGCTGTAAATCGAGGCAGCGGTAATCAGGAACAGGATCGAGGCAGTGATATGACCCGTTTCAAGAAGGGCGTTCCAGAGTGTCTTGAGCGTCAATTTCTTGCGGAGCGCCGCGATCACAAGACCGAGCAAGGACCCTGTTGCCCCGGCTTCGACAGGTGTCAGCCACCCGGTGTAGATCCCACCGAGCACGGCAGTGATCAGTACCAGTGTCGGCAAAGTCTTGTCCGCGATTTCCAGCGGCGACATCCACTCTGTCTCATCAACCTGCCGACCTCCGACATAGGCTGGTGTAAAACGACCCATCAGGTAAATGGCCACCACATAGGCAA
>NZ_JAILWL010000485.1 GCF_025698965.1 Roseibium sp. | reverse complement strand
CTACATCCAGACAGCATGGTGGGTAACTGTCTTTCCCGGACTCGCAATCATGCTAACCGTTCTGGGTCTGAATCTGCTCGGAGACTGGTTGCGCGATCAACTGGATCCCTTAGGCAGCACATCCAAACAAAATTGACCCCTCACGGATTTGAAAGCCCGGCAACCAATTGAAACTGCCGGGCTTCTCAACACTCTTCTTGCTTCACACGTTCCTCATGAAACCGCGAACCTCAAGGAAAGGCACGAAAGCCCCCCATCGACCTTACGTGCTTCATGGGTTGGCACAACGACAGTTCGAAATCCTGCTGCTTCAATAGCAGCCAGCGTTTTCGGGTACCCCTCGGGAACAAGAACAACATCGTTCACCCGGATAACATTGGCTGCGTATTCCTCGCCTTCCGGTACGACGATGACTTTGCGATCACCGAAGAAACCACTATCTGCCATAACTTTGGTGGCAAGGATGACACCGTCTCCCAGGGTGGAACAGGCCGTCTTGAAATGAAGGACCCCTTCAGGCGTTTCGCAGACTTCCGCCTTGTATCCCCATTCTGCGAGTACTTTGGCGAAGTCATCCGCACCCGCCTGGTCAGTGCGGGCGGACAGTCCGATGAGAATGACATCGTCCAACGTCAGGACATCACCACCGTCGACATGACCAGTCCCGGGAAGTTCGACAACTTTTTCAAATACCGCATCCAGAGCCGGACGGATCGCGGCCCCCTCGCCCTCCCGGCTGTCGGTTCCCGGCCGAAGCTGGATCGCGCCTTCCGGCAGACAAAAAGCCGGATCTTCGACGAAACAGCTGTCTGGAAACGTCTCCAGAGGTGGCAAAACGACTACCGAAAGCCCTGCCTCTTGAAGCGCGTTTACATAGAGCTCATGTTCTTCCCTGAACTTTGCGCCGCTCGGATCACCGGAATCGACAGCTCGAATGCCACTTGCCACACTGTCCGCAGGTTTGCGTGTGATCGCATGCGTGAAACGGAAAGATAGACCTGAATGGTGCCCCATGGTGAAACTCCAATGAAAACAACAAACAATCAGCCAGCCATTCGCGAGGCAAAATTGCAAGATGCAATGTTGCTGAAAGACTGTATCGACCGGGCCTATGCACCGATAAGAGAGAAGCTTTCCGATCTGCCGGATGTCTCGGCCGGCGTTGAAGAGGATATCGCGAAAAAAACCGTCCTTGTCGCAGAATACGACGGTGAGATTGCAGGATGCGCCATTTTCAGCATTCAGGAGAAGAAAGCTCATCTGGTGAATATCGCCGTCGACCCTTCGTTCAAGGGCAAGGGGATCGGCAAAGCGCTCATAGCGGCCATGGAAGCGACATCAAAGGAACGAGGAGCAACTGAAATCCGGCTTGCCACGCATGTCGACCTGCCGGAAAACGTGTCGCTCTACCAGCATCTTGGTTGGCATGAAACTTTAAGAACAGAAAACAAGATACTGATGTTAAAAACTTTATAGCTGATAAAATTCAACTCACGGCAGAGCTGATTTCAATAGTGACAGGAATTCTTCGCGCGGCCGGATTTGCCCTGCCTGCGCACCAAGCCGGGTCAAAATTGGCGGGTTCACCAGACCATCCAGAAGCACCGCTTCGTCCTCGTTCAGCTCCAGCATCACTTCCAGGACCGTCGCCATCATGACCTCGGACGCCCTTGTCGCGCCGTCTTCGCATTTCAGCGCGACACCAAATCCGAGTTCCGGGATCGAAGCACAAAAAACACCTTCGGCACCTGTCTTAACAAAAACCCGTCCGCGGAAGCCTTCCATCACCCTGGTACAGAAACGATCTGCGCCGGCAACCATGTAAGGCTCGTTGATGCAGGCATCGTAAATTCGTTCGGCCGCGTCGGCCCTCAGGGTTTTAAGCCCTTCTCCCGTACCGAACACCGCAAACGCTCTGGCGAAGCTCTGCAAAGGCGAAGCGTAGGTCGGAATCGAGCAGCCGTCGGTGCCGCAGATATCTTCCGTTAAAGTATCGCCCGTCATTTGCTCCACGGCCAGACGGACCTCTTGCTGTACGGGATGTCCTGCCTCTACATAACCTTTGGTTTCAACACCCATCACCTTGGCGAGCCCAAGAAACCCTGCATGCTTGCCCGAACAGTTATTGTGCAAACCGCAAGGTGCTTCACCGGCAAGAATGAGTTTGGCCGCATCTTCCATGCGCTGTGGCCATTGCGGACCGCACTCGAGAGCATCTTCGGTAAGACCGGCCTTCATGAGCATCACGCGCGCTGAATTTGCATGAACTTCCTCACCACTATGCGAGGCACAGGCAAGCGACAATTCCGCGTCGGTCAGATCCAGTGCATCGGCAGCTCCGGACTCAACCAGCGGCAAGGCCTGCAAGGCTTTGATGGCGGAACGCGGAAACACCCGCGCCTCAACGTCACCAATGCCGCAAACAAGCTTGCCGGCCGTATCAACGATCGCCAGGCTGCCGCGATGGAGGCTTTCAGTAAGATTGCCACGGGTGACATCAACCAGAGCCGGATTGTCCATGAAGTTTCTCATCCTGATCACAAATGCACTTTCAAGCTATGCGGATTCGGAGTTCGTCGCAGTCAAAAATCCCTGCAGGCGCGACATGGCTTCGTCAATCACCTCATCCCGTTTGCAAAAACAGAATCGGATGAAACTTGTCGGTGCATCGTCTCCATAGAACGCCGAAACGGGAACCGCAGCGACACCTGCTTCCTTCACCAGGACTTCACAGGCTTCAACATCATTCGCGCCCAGGTTCAACCCTTCAATGCCACATGTCAAAAAATAGGTGGCGGCACAGGGCAAAACGGAAAATCCGAGCCCTGACAATGCCCTTGCCATGCGATCGCGCTTGGCCATCAACTCATTCGCCAGACCGGTATAGTAGCTTTCGTCTTTCGACAATCCGTAGGCGACGGCCTTTTGCAGATTGGGCGGCGTCGTAAAGGTCACCCATTGATGGGCCTTGGAAATCGGATCCATCAGGTTTGCCGGGCCAGTCACGTAGCCGACCTTCCAACCTGTCAGGGAAAAGGTCTTGCCGGCAGACCCGATCCGAACTGTCCGCTCCCGCATGTCCTCAAACGCCATCAAGGGGCGATGTTTCTGGTTATCAAACACAAGGTGCTCGTAAACCTCGTCACAAATTGCGTAGACGTCATGTTCCCGGCATAGATCCGCAACCAGTTGTAACTCGCTCTCTGTAAACACCTTGGCAGTCGGGTTCATCGGATTGTTGATAAGGATGGCCTTGGTCTTTTCGGAGAATGCGGCCCTGAGAGCGTCCGGATCAAGATCCCAGTGCGGTGGCGTCACCCGGACCCGCACTGGAACACCACCTGCCTGCTTCACCAACGGCAGGTAACAATCGTAAAGCGGTTCGATCAAAACGACTTCGTCGCCGGGCGATACAAGAGCAAAGATACAATCCGCCAGCGCTTCGGTTGCACCGGACGTGACGAGCACTTCTTTCTGAGGATCAATTTCAAGACCATAGAACCGCTTGTCGGCATCGGCCACGGCTTGACGCAATTCCGGAATTCCCAACATGGGCGGGTATTGATTTGGTCCGTCGATCAGTGCCTTCGCCGCCACTTGCCTGACATCGGCAGGTCCGTCGACATCCGGAAATCCCTGCCCCAGATTGACCGCACCATGGGCCATCGCCAGACGCGACATCGTTTCGAAGACTGTGGTGTTGATACCGGTAAAGACCGGGTTTGTCGGTTTCATGGTTCCTCCGGCAACTCCTGTCGCCGGTTCTAATCCGCCAACTGAAATCCGTCGAGCATTTTCGTTTTCCTCAACGCAACAAGCCAACCGACACCCGATGAGTGCCGATTGGCTTGCACGATCAATACCTGCTTTCGAAAACCGGCACCTAATCCTCTTTGTGTTGTTGCCACATATCGGTGACGATTTTCCAGTCACCGGCCTCAGGTTCCAGGACGAACAGATAGGTACCCTCGGCCTCCATGCCGGCGCTTTCAATCCTGGCATCCACCGAACCGATCATCACGGCAAGTGTTGCATCTTCGGATACAAACAAGTGGTCGATTGTGTGAGTTACACTGCCGTTGTTCGAGGTCACGAATTCGAACAGCTTTCTTGGTTCTTCAAGTCCCTGGACCGGCGGAGTAGCCGGTGCGATCCAGATCGTGTCTTCCGAATACAGATCGACCAGTGCGTCGGCATTTCCAACCGCTGCGGCGGCGTTGAAACGATCATTCAACCCGGTCAGATCTTTAATCGCCCTATCGTGCTTCTCGTCAGCAATCGAAGGTACAGTCAACAAGCCGAGCATCACCATTACGATGAAGTATCGCATTACAAAGTCTCCGATTTTTGGGAAATTTTCGTTAGTGAACGGTCAGTTCTGAATTCGGACGCGAGAAAATCACTTCGCGAACCACCTGCCAGCGCGCGTCTTCAAAGACGAGATCAATGCTCAGGACCAGAATTCTGGCCTCTCCGCCGAGTGTAACCTTTCGCGTGATAAGGACATGGCCCTTTTCGCCTTCGGCTTCGATCGCGTTATATTCGGCCCAGGTATTGTCGATCCCGGCACTGCCCTCGATCAATTCTTTCAGCATCGCGATAAAAGCCGGCTTGTCGGCCTGGGCAAGATTGCCGTCCGTATCGATCATGTGGGTTTTCATGTCATCGTGATAGATGGCGTTCAAACCGTTCAGGTCTGCGGTGGTTCCGGCTGTTATGAGACTGTCAATCGTCTCGCGGATTTCACGTGTCTTTGCGTCATTCGTCATTGCAACTCCTCATGATTTGATGACTTC
>NZ_JAILWL010000484.1 GCF_025698965.1 Roseibium sp. | reverse complement strand
GTTTTCAATCTACAGCTACCTGCTCTGGTTTCATCAGAGCCTGGAACCGTCCCGGTTCCGCGCCGGATTGGACGACCCGCGCTGGGGCTGACGCCGTTCAATGTCGTCGCATGCACGGCGGGGCTCCGTTAATCATCTTGGCCTTTCCTTGCTGCAGCAAAGAGGTCGGTCTGTCAGCTCGGAACATAGAGTTGTGAATAGGCGAGGCGGACCAATTCAACCGTTTCCTCGCTGCGCCGCTCGATGTGGCTTCGCAAAGCATTGACCGCGGCATCGGTGTTCCGTTCCCTGATGGCATTGACGATCCTGCGATGTGCCGGCAGCACGTAAGCGTCTTCCTTCACCTTGTTTTCCAGTTGATCGCGGATCTGCCGAAAGTTGATCAGGCGCACATAACGGATGCGTTCGTTCAGATTGCTCAAGAGCCTGATCAATTCACCATTGCCCGAGAGCGACGCCAGACGCAGGTGGAATTCTTCGTCCATATGCAACAGCTCGGTGAGATCGGTGCATTCGAAATAGATCTGTTCGAACTCATCCAGATAATCGCAAAGGTCCGCAATGTCCTTGTCGGAGGCATTTTCAATACCGCGGATAACGCCTTCGGTCTCGATGGCGCACCTGGCCTGATAAAGTTCCAGGATCTTGTCCGGCTCCAGGGAGCGGCAAAAAAACCCCTGACCCTTCGCCAAGGTCAAAAAACCTTCAGCAACAAGGCGGTTCAACGCCTCACGCAGCGGTGTGCGACTGGCGCCGAGCTTCGTGGTCAACGCGGATTCATTGATACGCTCCCCCGGTTTGAAATCGAAGTTGATCGCCATATCGCGCAGGGTTTCGTACACGCGATCCACGCTGCTGAGACGTTTCGTCATTGCTGTCCTTCAGTGCACATTCAATCGGCCACTCCCCCTGATAGAGCAAAAAAAAGACTTTGTGAACGTTTGCGTCTTCACATTTGCCTACAGAGCTGTATACAATGTTGAGTGCAGAGTTAATTCAATGGTCGTCACCGATCGGCGACAAGCTTGGGGGATACCTTGCGAAACACGATGAATGGCGCCGAGGCAATGGTGCGCTCGCTGGAAGCGCATGGTGTGCGGCATATATTTGGGCTTTGCGGGGATACGACGCTGCCGTTCTATGACGCGATGCATAATCTCGACCACAACATCACGCATGTGTTGACGAGGGACGAGCGCAGCGCAACTTACATGGCGGATGCCTATTCCCGCGTAACCGGACGCGTCGGGGTCTGTGAAGGGCCCTCCGGCGGCGGCGCTACTTACATTCTGCCCGGGCTGATCGAGGCGAACGAAAGCTCGTATGCGGTCCTCTCCATCACTACCGACATTTCGGTCGCCTCCTATGGCAAGTACCCGCTGACCGAGGTTGATCAGGAAGCCCTGATGCGGCCGCTGACAAAATTCAACACTGTCATCAAGCGCGCGGATCATATTCCGCGCATGGTCCGCCAGGCGTTCCGGGCGATGACCACCGGCCGCTCCGGTTCGTCGCATCTGGGCCTTCCTTACGACATTCAGTATGACGATGTGCCTGCGGATGACATCTGGGGTGATCCGAAGCACCAGACCTATCCTGCCTATCGGGCAGCACCTGAGCCGGGCGTCATCGAGGCTGCCCTGGAGGCAATCCTGACGGCCAAAACGCCGCTGATTGTCTGCGGTGGCGGCGTGGTGATTGCGGGTGCGATGGATGAATTGGAAAAGCTGGCAAGCCGACTGGATCTGGCCGTCGCCACGTCGATTTCAGGCAAGGGTTCTCTGGCGGACACTCATCCGCTGTCTCTTGGCGTTGTCGGTTCCAACGGCGGCACTGACGAAACCTGGGAGATGATGGAAGAAGCCGACCTAGTGATCTTCATGGGCTGCCGGGCAGGTTCGACAACCACGTCGCGCTGGGAAGCTCCGAAGCCGGGACAGCGTATCGTGCATTTCGACAATGACCCGATGACCATTGGAGCCAATTACCCGACCGAAGTCGGGGTTGTCGCCGATCTTAAACTCGCACTCGCCGAAGCGAACGCTTATCTGGACGCGCGTGATGGCGAGGTGCCTGCCTTCGGTGGAGCTGTAAAAGTTGCGGACATCAAGGAACGCAAATTTGCCAGGTTCAGGGAGCTGGCAAAAAGCGATGCCGAGCTGATCATTCCTGATGATGCGATTGTTGTGTCAGATCCGGGAACCAGCTGCCCTTACTACAACGCCTATTCGCAACAGAAGCATCCAGGCAGACAGTATATTACCAACCGCGCACATGGCGCTTTGGGCTATTCCCTGTCAGCCGCGCTGGGCGCCTGGTTCGGCCGTCCGGACAGCAAAGTTGTTGCAATGATGGGTGACGGTTCCTTTGCTTTTGCTTGTGGGGAGCTGGAAACCGTCGTGCGAAGCAATGCGCCGATCACTTATATCGTCTTCTCGAATTCCAATTTCGGTTGGATCAAGGCGAGTCAGTATGCCGATTGCGACAAGCGATATTACAATGTCGATTTCAACCGGACCAATCAGGCCGCGGTCGCCGCAGCATTCGGACTGAAATCGTGGCGGGTGGAGAAACTGGAAGACCTGGACAGGGTCATGAAGGAAGCCTTCGCCCATGAAGGTCCAACGCTGATTGACGTGATCTGTCAACCACTCGAAGAGGCGGCCGCTCCTGTGCGGCGCTGGATGGGGTAGCGTCATGAGCGGTGTTCCCCCCACTCATGTCATTGTTGTCGGGGCCGGCATTGTCGGGGTGTCCACTGCCATCTGGCTATGCCGTGCAGGCATCAAGGTCACCATTGTCGATCGGGCGGAACCTGGAACCTCGGTGTCCACGTCCTATGGCAATGCCGGGGTACTGGCATCCTGCTCGGTGGCACCGGTTACCGCGCCGGGAATGATCCATAAAAGCCCCAAAATGCTGTTGGATCCGAATTTCCCGCTATTCCTGCGCTGGTCCTATCTGCCGAAACTGACACCGTGGCTACTGAAATATCTGTCGCATGCCAATGACAAGGACACGCGCCGGATCTCGCAGGGCCTGGCTCCGATCACCTTTGACAGCACGGACCAGCACAGCGCTTTGGTCAGGGGAACAGATGCTGAAGCGTGGATGGTCAGTTCAGACTACAGTTTTGTCTATCCCTCCCGGGCCGTCTTTGAAGCGGATCACTACACCTGGATGCTGCGGTGAAAGGCAGGATTCGAACCTGAGTTGCTGGAAGGTGGAGCGGTCAGGGAATTCGAACCAAACCTGTCACCAGACCTTGGTTTTCTGGCCGTCATGCATGACCACGGATATATCCGCGATCCCGGAAGATATGTAGCCGCTCTTGCCGTGGAAGCGAAGAAACTGGGAGCGAAAGTGCTTAAGGCGGAGGTCAGGGACTTCACTTTGACCGACCGGAAGGTCTCGGGGGTCAGTACGAGCGAGGGCGAACTGAGTTGCGACCAAGTGGTTCTGGCAACCGGTGTCTGGTCCGGAGCGTTGGCGCGAAAACTGGGATTGTCGGTGCCGCTTGAAACGGAGCGGGGCTATCACATCCAGTTTCGGTCGCCGGAAGGCGGCCCCGGTACTCCGTTGATGGTGACCAGTGGCAAATTTGTCGGCACGCCCATGGAGGATGGGTTGCGCTGTGCAGGTGTTGTCGAATTCGGCGGTCTGGAAGCACCCGCCTCCAAGGCACCACTGGACCTATTGCGGCGCAAGGTACTCGAGAGTTTCCCGAACCTGACATTTGAAGAGGAAAAAAGCTGGCTGGGCCATCGTCCTGCACCCTCCGACAGTTTGCCCCTGATCGGGGAAATTGGTGGATCGGGTGTGTTTGCAGGGTTTGGTCACCATCATATCGGCCTGACGGCCGGTCCAAAGACAGGTCGTATTCTGGCCGGATTGATTTCCGGCAAGCGACAGAATGTCGATCTGTCGGCCTATGACCCGATGCGGTTCTAGGCTGACAAAACCAGAGCGGTTTGCCTCACGTTGATCCGGGGCAATCTGGAATAAAAAGAGGTGGAGTAGCATGACCAACACAGTGAAAGTTCTTTTGGCGGGCGTCGCCGTTTCTGCATTGACCGCAGCATCCGCAACAGCGGAAACCTGGGATATGCCGATCCGCCACTGGCGAAAAATTCGCTGAATGCGTGAATATCGGCACCGCTGGTGCTCTTGAAATCAAGACCCATCCGGGCGGTTCGCTCTATTCAGGTTCGGAAATCAAGCGTGCGATACAGACCGGCCAGGTGCCGATCGGCGAACGTCTGCTCTCCGGTCATCAGAATGAAAACCCGATCTTCGGTTTCGATTCTGTGCCGTTCCTGGCAACGTCCTTCGAGGATTCCGAAAAACTCTGGGAAGTCGCCAAGGAACCTCTGACCAAGATCCTGGAAGAGCAGAACCTGCACCTGCTCTATTCCGTGCCGTGGCCGGCACAGGGGCTCTATTTCGATCGCGAAGTGAATTCTCTGGAAGACGTCAAGGGCCTGAAGTTCCGGACCTATAACACCGCCAGTGCCCGTATGGCTGAACTGGCCGGGATGCAGCCGGTGCAGATCGAAGCAGCCGAAATCAGCCAGGCCTTCGCCACCGGTGTCGCACAGGGCATGGTGTCGTCCGGATCCACCGGTTACGACCGGAAGATCTGGGAAAGCCTGACGCACTATTATTCCGCTGACGCCTGGTTGCCGCGCAACTACGTGATGGTGAACATGGACAGCTGGAACAGCCTGGATGATGCAACCAAGAACGTCATCAACGGCTGCGCTGAGCTTGCGGAATACGCCGGCGACTGGCGCTCCATCC
>NZ_JAILWL010000483.1 GCF_025698965.1 Roseibium sp. | reverse complement strand
AGCAATCTGGAAAAGATCGCCTATGTGAGAGAGCGGTCAGGTGCCAAGGCCCTCCTGGCGCTCAAATGTTTCGCGACCTGGTGCGTTTTTGATTTTATGCGGGACTATATGGACGGAACCACGTCCTCATCATTGAACGAGGTTCGTCTCGGACACGAACGTTTCGGAAAAGAGACACACGCTTATTCGGTCGCCTATGCCGATTATGAAATCGACGAGGTGATTTCGCACGCGGACAAGATCATTTTCAATTCAGTGGGTCAGTTGGAGCGCTTTGCGGACAATTCCTCCGGTATTGTTCGCGGCCTGCGGCTGAACCCCCGGGTCAGTTCGTCCAGCTTCGATCTTGCAGATCCGGCCCGTCCGTTTTCGCGCCTCGGCGAATGGGATGTCGCCAAGGTGGAAACGGTCATGGACCGGATCAGCGGATTCATGATCCACAACAACTGCGAAAACGAAGATTTTTCGCTCTTCGACGGAATGCTATCCGAAATCGAGGACAGGTTTGGGGGATTGTTGAAGCGCGTCGACTGGGTCAGCCTCGGTGGCGGCATTCATTTTACAGGTGAAAACTACCCACTGGATCTTTTTGCGGATCGTCTGAAGTCATTTGCCGAAGCTTATGGTGTTCAGGTCTATCTTGAACCGGGTGAAGCGACGATTACCAACTGCACGACACTGGAAACCACGGTGCTCGATACGCTTTTTAACGGCAAACATCTGGCGATTGTCGATGCCTCGATAGAGGCGCATATGCTCGACCTGCTGATCTATCGTGAAACTGCAAAAGTGGCGCCGAACGAAGGCCCGCATCGTTTCATGATTTGCGGCAAGTCCTGCCTGGCCGGCGACATATTCGGCGAATTTGATTTTCCGGAAGCTCTCAAGGTCGGAGACCGTGTTTCCGTTCAGGATGCCGCCGGATACACGGTGGTCAAGAAGAACTGGTTCAACGGTGTGAAAATGCCAGCGATTGCGGTGAGGGAACTTGACGGAACACTGACGGCCGTTCGTGAGTTTTCCTACCGGGATTACGAACAAAGCCTGTCGTGAGACTTGAGTTTCAAACACCCTCTTAGGTTCCAAGGAAGGTACAACATCACATGAAAAAAAATGTTCTCATCATCGGTGCAGGCGGTGTTGCCCAGGTGGTGGCGCACAAATGCGCACAGAATAATGATGTTCTGGGTGACATTCACATTGCTTCGCGCACCAAGTCGAAATGCGACGGCATCATCGAAAGCGTGCATGAGAAAAACGCCCTGAAACAGCCGGGCGTTTTGCAAGGACATAAGCTTGATGCGCTCGATGTTGAAGCAACTGCTGAGCTGATCGGCAAAACCGGGTCCGAAATCGTCATCAATGTCGGCACGGCCTTCCTCAACATGTCGGTTCTCAGCGCCTGCATCAAGACGGGTGTGGCCTATATCGACACAGCCATTCACGAAGAGCCGGGCAAGATCTGCGAGACGCCGCCCTGGTATGCGAACTATGAATGGAAGCGTGCGCAAGAGTGCGAGAAGGCAGGGGTAACCGCCATTCTGGGCGCTGGCTTCGACCCGGGCGTTGTCAACGCTTACGCAAAGCTGGCCAAGGACGACTATTTCGACAAGGTCACCGAGGTTGATATCGTCGACATCAATGCGGGCAACCACAACAAGTATTTCGCCACCAATTTCGATCCGGAAATCAACTTCCGCGAATTTACCGGTACTGTCTATTCCTGGCAGAAAGGGGAGTGGCAGGAAAACAGGATGTTCGAGATCGGCAAGGAATACGACCTGCCGGTGGTCGGCAAGCGGATGGCCTATCTGTGCGGCCACGATGAAGTCCACTCGCTATCGAAGAACATGGACGGCGCCGATGTCCGTTTCTGGATGGGATTTGGTGAGCACTACATCAATGTTTTCACCGTTCTGAAGAATATCGGTCTCCTGTCCGAACAGCCGGTCACCACCGCTGAAGGGCTTGAAGTCGTGCCGCTCAAGGTGGTCAAGGCCTGTCTGCCGGATCCGTCTTCACTGGCGCCGGAATATGAAGGCAAGACCTGCATCGGCGATTTCGTGAAGGGCATCAAGGACGGTGAAGAGCGCGAGGTCTTCATCTACAATGTTGCCGATCACAAGGAAGCCTATGAAGAGGTTGGCAGCCAGGGCATATCCTATACCGCCGGCGTTCCACCAGTCGCAGCCGCGATGCTGATTGCAACGGGCGAGTGGGATGTGAAGAAGATGGCAAATGTCGAAGAGCTGCCCGCACAGCCCTTCCTTGGCATCCTGAACCGGATCGGCCTGCCGACCCGGATCAAGGACGCAGACGGAGATCGCGCGCTCAACTTCTAAACCCAGGATTGAGAGGCCCTGGCTTTGATAATAGGCCAGGGCTTTTTGCGTCGAACTACCTGTGCTGCGACTTATTTGCAGGCGAGCAGAAAGATTTTTCCCTAAACTTTTGTTTCTGAAACTGTTTCAAGCGTTCTTGAGGCGCGTATCAAGATCCTGATACGTGTCCTTTCCTCGTTGCCTGCCGTCTTTGGCCCGTAGAATGTGGCATTGGCAATCCGCATTTAACCGCATTGCAGGCTTTGCCGAAAACCGGCTTCACTTCCACCTCAGATTGATCATACTCAAGTGTACGAATGATCGTGAGGACCGCGCATGAGCAAGACCGAGACTGCCGCAGCGAATGACACCGATCTCGAAAAAGTACCGGTAAAGGAAGCGCTGAAGTCACTTGGTGTGGAGGCCGACAAGGGGCTTTCGGATGAGGAAGCAACAACGCGTCTCAGGAAATACGGCCCAAACGCACTTTCTGAAAAGCACGAAAGCCTTTCCAGCAAGATTCTCAAATATTTCATTGGCCCGATTGCCTTCATGATTGAAGCGGCAGCTTTGGTCTCCGCTTTCCTGGGCCGTTGGGACGACTTCGCCATTATCTTCGGACTGCTGGTCTTCAATGCCAGCCTGGAGTTGTGGCAGGACATGAAGGCTTCAAATGCGCTCGCGGCGCTCAAGGACAGCCTGGCTCCGCATGCGACGGCCCTTCGGAACGGTGCGTTCAAGGTCATAGACGCGGCGACACTGGTGCCGGGCGATATCGTCAAGATACGACTCGGTGAGATCGTGCCGGCAGATTTGCGACTCGTCTCCGGTGAGTACGCTTCCATCGATCAGGCGGCACTGACGGGAGAGTCGTTACCTGTTACCAAAAAGTCCGGCGACGAAGCCTATTCCGGGTCGGTGGTCAAGCAGGGTGAAATGACCGGGTTGGTGATTGCGACAGGAGGGAACACTTTCTTTGGACGTACCGCGGAACTGGTCGCGGGGGCTGGTGCTGTCAGTCATGCACAAAAGGCAATGTTCCAGATCGGCAACTTTCTGATCGCCGTTGCCGTTGTCCTGGCCGTCATCATGGTGGCTGTACAGGTCTGGCGCGACATCGTGATCGCCGACAACTGGGGCATCGATGATGCGCTTAATATCCTTCAATTCGTGCTGATCCTGCTGGTTGCTTCCATTCCGGTCGCCATGCCCGCGGTCTTTTCAATTACCATGGCGCTTGGCGCGCTTGCTCTTTCCAAGGAAAAGGCCATCGTCTCGCGCCTTGCGTCCATCGAGGAAATGGCCGGTGTCGATATTCTGTGTTCCGACAAGACGGGCACGTTGACCAAGAACCTGCTGACCCTCGGCGATCCAATCGTGCTTGAAGCTTCCAGTCCGGATGAAGTGGTGCTTGCCGCAGCGCTTGCGTCGGAGAGCGAAAACAGCGACGTCATCGACACGGCCGTGATGCAGGCTCTGAAGGACAGGACCGTGCTTGAAGGGTACAAAGTCGACAAGTTCACACCTTTCGATCCGGTTTCCAAGCGTACGCGTGCGGACCTGACCGATAACTCGGGTAAGGTTCTGAGCGTTGTCAAAGGTGCGCCACAGGCCGTGATCGATTTGGCCAAACCCTCTGACGATATCGCCAAGAAGGTGGTGGCGCATGTTGCCGAACTGGGATCGCGCGGTTACCGCGCCCTCGGGGTTGCGCGTTCAGAAGACGGAGGCAGAACCTGGGTGTTCCTGGGTGTTCTGCCGATGTTCGATCCGCCTCGCGACGATTCCAAAGCCACCATCGAGAAAGTGCGCGCAAAGGGCGTGAAAGTGAAGATGGTGACCGGCGACGACACGGCGATTGCGCGTGAAACGGCGCGTCAGCTCGGTCTCGGTACGAATATCATCGCGGCAGCCGATGCCTTTCCCAAAAACATGGACCCGGACAATGTTCCGGGTAAAATCGCAGATTCCATCGAAAAAGCCGACGGCTTTGCGCGCGTCTTTCCCGAACACAAATATGCCATCGTGAAAGCCTTGCAAGGGCGGGGACACCTGGTGGCCATGACCGGCGATGGCGTCAATGATGCGCCTGCATTGAAGCAGGCAGATTGCGGTACCGCCGTTTCCGGTGCGACGGATGCGGCACGCGGTGCGGCCGCCCTGATCCTGACTGCTCCCGGTCTTTCCGTGATCGACAATGCCATTGACGAGGCGCGACGTATTTTCGGGCGCATCACAAGCTATACGATCTATCGTGTGGCACTGACCATGGACATCATGTTCCTGGTCGTGTTGTCGACAATTTTCCTCGGGTTTCAGCCGCTTACTGCGGTCATGATCGTCATCATGTCATTGCTGGACGATGTGCCGATCATGACCATTGCCTATGACAACACTGCTGTCGCCAAAGACCCGATCCGGTGGCGTATGCCGCGATTGTTGTCCGTTTCGGCGGTGCTCGGACTGGCCTCAATCATCCAGTCCTTCGGTCTGCTTCT
>NZ_JAILWL010000482.1 GCF_025698965.1 Roseibium sp. | reverse complement strand
AGGCAAATCCGACCGCCTGCATGAGCTTCAATTACCATATGGATAATTTCGGCAAGGCCTGGAACATCCGGCAGGCCGATGGCGCTCCGGCGCACACGGCTTGTGTCGGGTTCGGTCTCGAGCGCTTGGCGCTGGCGCTGTTTCGCCATCATGGTTTTGAAACATCCCGCTGGCCTGACGGCGTCAAGTCGATCCTTTGGGGTTGAGAGGATCGTGCGCTCAATGAGTGAAGCTGTCTTTGATCACCTCCGTGCGGAAACCTATCTGCGCAGTCCCCTTCACGCCCAGGACCGGGATTGGCCGGAGACCAATTGTTATCTTGATGTCTGGATCGAGGTATTGCCGTCACTTGGTCTGCCACCGGAGGCGTGTCTCGCTTATTCCGTGACACAGGATTTCGAGGGCGACCAGTTCACCTTCTTCAAGGTGCCTCTGGAAGACCTGGAAGCGTTATACGGTCTGAAGGTGACGGAGCTTGCCATCTATGACCGGGTGGAGAACCACGTTCAGCAACAGATCGAGCGCGGCCGACTTTCCCTGGTCGAGGTAGACAGCTTCTTCCTGCCTGACACCCATGGTGTTGGGTATCGCGAGACGAACGGCAAGACCACGATCGCCGTCAACCGTATGGATTTCGACAACAAGGTAATGGAGTATTTTCATGGCCTTGGTCTGCATCGCCTTGAAGGTGACGATTTTGACGGCGTCTTCCAGCGCGGAGATCACCAAAAATCCGTGGCCTTTCTGCCTTATACGGAATTTGTGAAGTTCTCGACGCACAAGCCGTCGCCTGACGAAATCCTTGCCACATCCGAAGCGTTGCTTTGCCGTCACATGAAGCGGCGGCCTGCCGACAACCCTGTGGCAGCGTTTGCAAAAGTGTTTCCGGCGCAGGTGGAAAAGGTCAGCGAACGCGAGTTCGACTTCTTTCACCTTTATGCCTTCAACACCCTGCGCCAGCTCGGCGCCAATTTCGAGTTGTTTTCGACCTACCTGGAGTGGTTGGTGAGGCAGGGGCGGTCTGAACTGACAGATGGTGTTACCGCCGCCAAAACCATTTCCTCCACCTGCAAGATGGTACAGTTCAAGCTGGCCAGAGCCGTCATGCGAAAGAAGTTTCAGGGCCTGGAGGAAGGGTTGCTTCCTGCCATCGAAGCCTGGGACATTCTGATGGATCTTCTGGAGCGTCACTATGGAGAAAGTGACGCCGGCAGAATGTCCATCGTCAGCGCCACCGGTACCTGAATGATCGACCTTTCCCGGGTTAGTTGGAAACTGGCAGTCTCGGATCCAGGCGCTTTTGAAGCGGCGGCCTCCGATCATGCCTGGGACTTTGTTCCAGCCAAGGTACCGGGCACGGCAGCCGCCGCCCTTAGTGAGGCCGGCCGTTATGATCCGGAAAACCCGGAACCGCTCCATGACAGGGACATTTGGTTTGAGACCTGGTTTGAAGCAGAACCGGGTGCTTACCGGTTATGCATGGATGGGCTGGCAACGGTCGCGGAAGTCTATCTGAACGGTACCGAGATCCTCAGCAGCCGGAACATGTTCCGGAAATTCGATGTGCCGGTGGACCTTGCCGATCGCAACCGAATCCAGATCTGTTTCCGGTCCTTGGAGCCGTATTTGAATGGCAAGGGACCAAGAGCGCGCTGGAAGCCGCAATTGGCGACCTCGCAAGGACTGCGCCTGATCCGGACGACACTTCTGGGACACATGCCTGGCTGGTGTCCGGAAATTCACGCGGTCGGCCCTTACCGGCCAATCCGCCTGTATCGGGCCGACGCGGTGCGGGTGACGGAAAAACGCATTCTTGCCGATCTCGCACCGGATGGCAGCGCTGCGCTGACAGTTGCCGTAACGCTTGAAAACACAAGCCAAGTGCCGGTGCTGCACTGCGCGGGTGCATCGATTGAAATGTCCGCTCAGGATGATGGATCATTCTCGGCAACGCTTCAGCCGGAAAGTGTTGTGCCCTGGATGCCGCATACACACGGGAACCCGGCTCTCTACGATGTGACATTGGCGGTTGGCGGACTGATCCTTTCCCTCGGCAAGACCGGTTTTCGGCGGTTGGAGATTGATCACGGTCCGGACGGCAAGGGATTTGGTCTCAAGGTGAACGGCATTTCAGTGTTCTGCCGTGGTGCGGTCTGGACCAATGCGGATCTTTTGGACCTGTCCGGTGAAAGGGAGACCTACCGTCCGCTGCTTCAGGCGGCGCGCGATGCAGGTTTGAACATGCTGCGCATCGGCGGCACCATGGTTTATGAAACTCGTGCGTTTTTTGAACTCTGCGACGAGTTGGGCATTCTGGTCTGGCAGGATTTCCAGTTCGCCAATTATGACTATCCGGTGAAGGACGAGGCGTTTGTCGAGGAAGTACAGGCCGAGATTCGCGACCAATTGACGGAAAGCCAGGGCTGTCCATCCCTGGCGGTTCTTTGCGGCGGCAGCGAAATCTACCAGCAAGGCGCAATGATGGGCCTGCCGGAAAGTCGCTGGAAGGGGCCGTTATGCGAAGAACTCCTGCCGCAACTGGGCATGACCCATCGCCCGGATGTTCCCTATGCGCCGAATTCGCCCTATGGCGGTGTTTTGCCGTTCTCACCGAATGAAGGTGTCGCGCACTATTACGGTGTCGGAGCCTATCTGAGGCCTCTTGAAGATGCGCGGAGAGCGAATGTGCGGTTTGCCGCCGAGTGTCTGGCCTTTTCCAACATTCCGCAGCAGAAAAGCCTCGATGAAGCCTTGAACGCCAAGCCAGGGCACGATCCGCGCTGGAAGGCCCGTATTCCCCGAGACCGGGGTGCAGGCTGGGATTTTGAAGACGTTCGCGACCACTATCTGAAAACGCTTTATGGCGTTGACCCGGTGGCTCTGAGATATGGTGATCCGGACCGGTATCTTGATCTTGGCCGAGCAGTGACCGGTGACGTCATGGAAAAAACCTTTGCGGAGTGGCGTCGCAAGGGATCTTCCTGTCACGGGGCACTCGTCTGGACCTTTCAGGATCTTGCGTTGGGCGCTGGCTGGGGGCTGATCGATGCGATGGGGCGGCCGAAGCCCGCTTATTACGCTCTCAAACGCGCGTTCAGACCGCTTCAGGTCTGTCTGACTGACGAGGGAACGAACGGTCTTTCGATCCATGTCATCAACGACCGGCCGGAAGCCAAAACCGTCACAGTCAGCCTAAGCTGTCTGAAGGATGGCAGGGTTCCGGTGGTATCTGGCCAAAAGACGGTTGTTCTTGAGCCTCACAGCGCACATGAGCTGAATGCAGTTGACCTGATTGGAGCCTTCTTCGACGTCACTTATGCCTACCGCTTTGGACCGCCGTCTCATGATGTCACGGTTGTGCGCCTACAGGACAGTGAAACCGGTGAAGTTCTGGCCGATGCCTTTCATTTTCCAGATATGCCCGACCATCATCCGCAATCTGGTGAAATCCAGGGCGAATTGCAGCAGGACGAAACAGGGAAATGGCGGTTGGCAATTACCTCCGACCGGCTGCTGACATCAGTGCATGTCGCTTGCGACAGCCACGTTCCGGAAGATGACTGGTTCCATCTTGCACCGGCGCGGCAAAAGTTGATTAGCCTCGATCCAAATTCCGACGCTGAAGCAGACCGTCCGAATTGCAGGATTACAGCGCTCAACAGCCGGCAAGGTTTCACCGCCGGGTGAAACCTTGCCAGTTCCTCTCAAGCGGCATTCGGTTGTTGGCTTGACGGGGTTGAAGGCTGCTGTTTTTCGGACGTGCGCACGAGCAGGTCAATGAAGGCATTGCGGCCGTGAACGGGCATCAGGCGATGGTCGGCATCTTCCACCGTTGTATAGGTGATGTTCCGGTAAGCAGGCATCTTCTGCAGATCCGGTCCGAAATGGGCTTTGAGTTCTTCGATACTGCCATCGCCAATGCTGCACAGGAAATGGACGGGAACATTTCTATCGTTCAGAATCTTGAATAGGTTCAGGGCTTCCAGCTTGAGCCTTCCGAATTTTGTCACTTTCGGAAAGTAGTCGGCTGTCTTTTCCGACACCCGCTTCAAGACAACGCGGCTGACCCCGAGACCTGCTGCCAGAAGATCGACATCTCCTTTCAGGATACGCCGCACAATCTGCGGGTCTGCGAGCCGTTTTTTGTATTCGCCTCCTGAGCGCGTCATCATGTTCTTCAATTCGTTCGGGACGTCTTTGTCCCAGATGAACTTGAGTTGGTTGACCAGAACCAGTTGTTTGACGCGCTCGTCGCGAGCAGCCGCATGAAAAGCCGCATAGGCACTGCTGCACCGTCCAACCAGCGTCAGCGGCCCGTCAAATTTGCTGCAGGCGAAATCGATGATCCTTTCAAGGTTTTGAATGGAGTCTTCCGAATAGAGAATTTCCTGTCCTGTGGGCAGGTCAGGATAACTGTCTCCAGTGTTTTCATCGTCGAACCTGATCGACGCGACACCGGCCAATGCAAGCTTTCTGGCAGCTTCGACGGATTCGCGACCGAGTCCGCCTCGGTGGTCGTAACCGCCGGTGTTCCCGAGTATATAAACGGGTGTCTGTTTCAGGCAGTTCGCTGGAGTCGTGACCACAGTCAGCAGTTTCTTGCCGTTGAACTCGACATATTCGGTGGTCTCAAGATAGGTGTCGGTTCTCAGTGTCGGCGGATACGGCGTCAGGTCGATGAGGGGAGTGTGTTCACGGGCCTTTTCTTGGGTTTCTTCAAGCCAGTTGACCGTTGTCTCCACCAGATCAGTGGGCACTTTTGACGTGAGCACATCATCTGTCAGGTCGGCGTAGCCGGAGAAGTCGCAATCGGTAACCTGGTCGGAAACGTATTTGA
>NZ_JAILWL010000481.1 GCF_025698965.1 Roseibium sp. | reverse complement strand
AGCTGCGATCTTTCCCGCCATGTTGCACTATGTCGGCGTCTTCACCGTTGTGCACCTGATGGCGCGCAAGCTGCACTTGAAAGGCCTGACCCGCGAACAGCTGCCACACCTCAAAGCCGTGTGGAGCGAGGGCTGGGCAAACGTCGTCCCCCTGATCGGCTTGCTGACGGTTCTCTTTTCCGGATACACGCCGTTCATGTCCGCCTTCTGCGGGATTTCGCTTGCAGTCATCGCCGGCATGTCGCGCATGAAAGAGCCGGTGACGCTGGTCTATGCCGCACTCTTTATTGCCTTTGTCGTTTGGAAATATCTCGGAGGTGGTTTCGAGCTGACAATCTCCTTCGTCCTGATTGCAGGAAGCATCGTTGCCACATTCAACCCGCAGCCGCGTATTCGCATGCAGGAAATGGGCGACACACTCGAAATGGGAGTGAAATACGCACTTGCAGTGGGAGCGGCAGCGGCCGCCGTCGGCATCGTTGTCGGCGTGATCAATACGACCGGCATCGGATTCCGCATCGGCTTCATGGTGACCCAGGGCGCCAGTGCCCTCGGGTCCGACCTGCATGGCCTGTTTGCCTTTGGTGACTGGCAACTGTTTTCGGTTGAAGACCTGACCCTGTTCATCAGCCTGGTCTTCATCGCCGTTGCCTGCATCCTCATGGGGGCGGGTGTTCCGACCACCGCGCTTTACATCATGCTTGTTTCGGTTGCGCAGCCGGCACTGGCTCAGCTCGGCATTCCTCCGATCGCAAGCCATATGTTCGTGCTCTATTACGGCGTCGTGGCCGAGATCACACCGCCCGTGTGCACGTCCGCCTATGCAGCGGCAGCGATCGCCAATTCCAACCCATTCCGAACCGGGGTCTCTGCCTTCACGCTGGGTCTTGGCAAGGTTCTGGCTCCTATGGCCTTCGTCTACGCCCCAGTGCTCCTGATCGTCTCGTCGACCGGTTTCAACTTGCTTGAATTCAGCTACACGGCGGTGAGCTGCATTGCAGGCGTGATTGCCCTGTCGACTGCGGTCGTCGGCTATTGGCTGGTGCCCATGGCTTGGTTCTATCGCGTTTTGATGGCTCTGGCCGGACTTGTACTGATCGCGCCTTCGCTGCAGGCGGATCTTGTAGCACTGCTCATTGCCAGCCCTGCGCTTTTAAGCCAGATCGTCACCCGCCGCGAACAAGCGTATTCGGCCTGAACCCATGGAAGACAAAGTCACTATTCTTGGTGCGGGAGCCGTCGGCATCTGCACCGCACTCTCGCTCGCCGAACGCGGCGTCCCGGTTCGCCTGATCGACAGGGCTGAGCCCGGGCAGGAAACAACATTCGGCAATGCGGGTGTTATCTCGCCCTGGTCGTTTATCCCACAATCGCTGCCCGGGACCTGGAAGAAGCTTCCCAACCTCCTTTTGGGGAAATACCGCCCCTTGAGCGTGCAGGGCAGCTACTGGGCGAAGATGGTGCCCTGGGGACTAACGTTCTTGAAGAACGGAGCCGCGCAGCGCGTCGAAGAAATCTCCAATGCTATGGAACCGCTTTGTGCGCCTTCTGTTGACCTCTATCGGCGACACCTTTCCGGGACAGGTGCGGAGAACCTGATACGCGACAGCGTTTACGTGCATGCTTTTCGCAACAACAACAGGGATGTGCTGGAGGCGATCGATTATCGCATCCGCCGGGAAAAGGGCGGTACGCTGGAGCTTGTCGGTGAAGATGACCTCCGCCGCATCGAACCTGCCGTGTCGTCCGAGTTCAAAGCTGCAGTGATTATTCATGATCAGGCCCGCGCGGTTGCACCTGGACGCGTGGCGGCAGTGCTTGCCGAAAAAGCAGCCAGGCTCGGCGTTGAAATTGTTCGCGATCAGGTCAATTCCCTGAAGCGGCAAAACGATCTTTGGCGGATTGAGGGCGACGCGAACCACTACAGCGCAAAGAGCGTTGTTGTTGCCATGGGTGCCTGGTCTGCCGAATTGCTGAAATCACTTGGCATATCCGTGCCACTGGCGGCCGAGCGAGGGTATCACGTCGAGTTTCCGGACCCCGGCATCACTCTCAACCATTCGGTGATGGACATGGATGCCAAATTCGTTGCCAGCAGTATGTCGGAAGGTCTGCGGGTTGCGGGGTATGCCGAGTTTGCCGACGTTGATGCGCCGCGGGACGAACGCAAGCAAAGCCGGATCACGGCTCAGGCAAAAGCGGCTTTCCCGGACCTCAATGATACCAGGTCAAGTTTTTGGATGGGCAGGCGTCCATCCTTCCCCGACAGTTTGCCGATGATCGGAGAATTCACCGGGCATAGCGGGCTTTATGCCGGTTTCGGCCATTCTCACTACGGGCTGATGATGGCACCGAAAACGGGTGAACTTCTGGCCGATTTCCTGACAAACCGAAATCCCAATCTCGATTGCACACCATATAGAACAGATCGTTTTTCGAAAGGACGACCTGTCAGGCAGGAGTATTCTTAAGATGCCAACACAACCGCGCCCGATAGGATTGCTCTGTCTGGACACGCATTTCGCCAAACCGGCAGGTCACATCCGCAACGAACAGAGCCTGCCCTTCCCCGTTCGCAAGGCCGTTGTCAAAGGCACCTCGATCGCGGACCTTCTGGAGCGGCCAAGCCTCAAGTTCTTCGAACCTTTTCTGGAAGCCTCCCGCGATCTGGAACGTGCGGGATGTTCGGCAATCACCGGCAGCTGCGGCTTCATGGCGCTGTACCAACGGGAATTGACCGCGCAAGTTTCCATTCCGGTGTTTGCCTCCAGTCTGATCCAGATCCCGTTGATGCATCAGATGTCAGGTCTTAGCGGAAAGGTCGGGGTCATCACGGCGCGAAAAGAGGCCATGACGCAGGCACATCTGGACGCGGTCGGAGCTGGTTCGACGCCAGTTGTTCTGGCAGGCATGGAGGATCAGCCGGAATTTTCGGACGTGATCCTCAACAGCAAGCGTGATCAAATTGACCGTTCCAGGCTCGGCGCGGAACTGATGACTGTCGGCAAAAAGCTTTTGCAGGATCATCCGGATGTCAGATCGATCGTTCTGGAATGCACGGACCTGCCTCCCTACGCATACCAGCTTCAATCCACATTGGGTCTGCCGGTCGCGGATCTGACGACGCTCGCGATGATGGTCCATTCAATCGTCACCCGCAGCGCATATCAGGGCGAAGACTGTTTCAATTGAGGCTGGCCTGAGGCCGTAAGATCTCCGGTGAGAACGCCGTGAATACTACTATTTCGGACCTGAGTTTTTCGGCAAAACACAAGGGCGCGCCTTTTCGTCAACCGCTCCGGATCCCCGGAAAATATGCCCAATCAGATTAATTGGCAGGGAGGCTATTTCGCCCACGGCCCTCCCCGGCCCCGCATCTTGCACGATCAGGTCCGGCTTGGTGAGTGTCCCCCTCAATTCGAACGGCGAGACGATCTCAACAAGCTGCTTGCGCTTGGCGCGCGGCATGAAGGAAAGGTTCAGTGCTCCGCTTTTGAAGTTGATGCTGCCTGCACCCACAATCTGAACGTTTTCCGTCTCGACGATCATGGACTTGGTCGTCGCGTTGCCTGCCTTGAAATGCAACGGCAGCACGGCACAAACGAGTTTGGTGCCCTGTTCCTGATTTCCGGTCACCAGCCAGGTGAAGGCATTCATGCCGGTCAGATCCAGCATTCTGTTGGGAAGCACACCACCCCATAAGGAGGCCGTCACGCTGCCTGAAAGTGACTTCAAAAAACCGGCCTCGGAGGCAGCGCTGCCGGTCACATCGAAACTTGCATAGACAGTACTGGAAATCGGTGCCTGCAGCCCAAGCTCGTTCATCAGGCTTTTGAGCGGAAACTTTTCCATGCGGCCATGGGCAGTAGCGGTTTGTGCCTGTGAGGCATAATCAACCCCGAAATCCCCCTTGATGGTGCCGCCGATAAAATCGAACTTCAGCGCGGCTAGCTGTAGTTTGTCTTCGCCATACTTGATTGTGCCCGACAAATTTCCTGCGGATTTATTGCCTGAGACAAATTTCTTCACATCAAGACCGACATCGACTTTCAGGGTCGATTTAAACTCCTCTGAAAGTTCGATGTCGTCATCGGACCCGATCGTTCCGAGCTTGGCGAATTCCACCAGTCCGGCCAGATCGCTCAGGTCCATTTGCGCAGAGGATATTGCTCCGCCGAGCAGCAGAACGTCGCTGCCCGCCTCGGGAACCAAATCGAGACCGGCATCAATACTCGTTGTTCCGGAGGTCAGTTTACCGTTCAGATTTGCCCCGTCTGAGGAGAACCCGATCGAACCGGAAAAACCCATTTCAGGCAACGAGTGGTTTGATGTGGCACCGAGAGCATTCAGGAACCTTGAAGGCTCCGGCATGCGGAGTACGGTTGAAAACTCAAGTTCGTCCAGCACCCTAAATTCCGGAATAGTCAGTGCAAAGGTGAGATCAAGAATGTCCGTGTCGACCGCATTTCCGCGCAGGGTTTCAAGCCCAAGGCTTCCAGATGCATCACTGAGAGTAACGTTCCCTTCGATAAACCCGAGTTCGGGAATGGAGCCGGCTTCCCGATCAAGCAACAGTGCCGACGGAAAGCGATAAGGACCGGAAAGGTGAACACCTGCCAATGCCATTAGATCATCAATTCCACCCGTCATGGTCAGATAGGGCTTGTCCGTTGGGCCATCTTGAACGGTCATGTCCCTGAGCCCTATCTTGTTGTCGGCGGATTTGACCACTTTACCGACAGAGATCGGACCAATTTCATCGAAATCCAGCAGCACCGCGTCCGTCACGATTTGGGCGTTTCCAACGGCAAGAGCATCAAGCGGTCCGTGAACATTTCCGGAAACTTCTTTGACATTGATCGCAAACA
>NZ_JAILWL010000480.1 GCF_025698965.1 Roseibium sp. | reverse complement strand
ATTTGGAGTTCAGATTTTTTTGGACAAGTCGGGACGAGGGACGCGGAAGGAATGATCCCGTTTACCGTCAATTCCCATGTCGTCACGCTCAATCATGTGACACGACACACACTGCGCTCCTTCGGTCCCAGGTTCATGAAAATGATGGGATCGATCATCGTAGAGTTTCGCAATCAATGTTGGAAAACCTGAATTGCCGATTTGAGAATGGCATTGCGTGCAGACCGAATTTTCCTTGGCCTGAAGCCTCGAGCCATGCGGATCTTGGCAGTTCGAACAGCGTACTCCTATGTCGTGCATCTTTGATAGCAGAAACGATCCATAAACATAAACTTCTTCGAGTATCTGACCGTCGGGGTGATAGAGCCCATCGCGCAAGAGGGCTAGTCTGTAGCTGTCGTGAAAAGGTGTTCCTGTTACTGGACTGAAGTCCTGGAATGATTCCCGGCGTGAATGTCGCGCTGCACATTGTTCAATTGCGATTTGGGGGTCTGAACCGGAAATGCCAATGGTAAATCCCTTGTCGTAGTGGCCGGAAAATGTACTTTTCATCTTCTGACCTGGCTTCCGCGTCCAACTTAGGTGGTTTTCACCGGGACCGTGGCACGCCTCACAGCCGACATTAATTTCGGCCTGAGTGCTGTTGTATCTGCGGTCGCTTAAACTGTAGTTTTCCTTAATACCGGCCGAGTGACACTCAGCGCAGCGCGCGTTCCAGTTTTTATACGGACTGCTCCAATGGCACCCATCTTCAGGTTTCAATTTCTGGGCCGGGTAAGGGTGGTACCAAGTCTTCTTTTCCTGATCCCAAACAACATCGAAAGACTGTAGCCGGCCCTGTTCGGTTTCAATCAGGTATTGTTGAAGGGGTGAAAAGCCAGCGACACCTGCAACCTTGAACGTCATCGGGGCGTCGATGAAATCCGAGGTCTCAATAAAAAAGTCGTCTTCGTTGCTATAAAATCTGCTTGTTTTCCCTTTGTGAGCAAATTCGGCATTATCGAAATCTCTGTCGACGGTGTCCTCACTCGGTAGCTTCCAAGCATTTGCATGGTGTGGTTTTTTCCAGGCGGATGTTTCGCGTTCGTGGCATGAAGAACATGCCATTGATCCAACATATCCAGGTTGTTTATCAGATTGACTGTTTGCAGTAGTACCGCCAGATCCAATAAGCAGAACAAATAAGCCGATACGAAGCAGTGTATTCATGCAAATTCGTCCTGGACAGATTGTCGAGTTTGCTGATTTGCGAACGCGCGAAGTCGCAAATGTTCAACACCGTTCTGGGTTGAAAGTGCATTTATCCGCTACGTTATTTCCGGATGTGTCAAGACTTGCTTGCTGAAATCATTCGATCTGCAAGACGCATCAAAAACCTTGCAGCACTGTTATGATTTCCCAATTGTGGTCTCTTGGAAATGGGCTACAACATCTTTCTATGTTTTCGAGGGGCCTGACCAAACTCTAGGCGATATGCTCTGGTCATCGCACTTGCATTTAGGTAGCCACACCTTTCTGCAATCTCAGCAATGCTCAAGGTGGTCATTTCGACGAGACGGCGCGCTTCGCGCAGCCTGATGGATCTGTACACCGAGAACGGAGACAGTTTCATCTCGTTTTGGAAGTATTCTTCAAGAGATCTGTGATTGACTTGAAGCCTAGCGGCAAGTTCTGGAATTGAAATCGGCTTTTCAATCGTTCGGCGCATCAATGCGGTTGCACTGCGCACCAGCGCATCAGACGACAAACGTTGGAACGGGTCATGCATTTCAAGCTTGTCACCGTGCATGAACAAAGCAGCAATTTCCAGCGCAAACATTGAACTGTGATGGTACTTGATTAGCTCAAGCATCAGTTCAAACGCCGTGGAAGCTCCGCCACAAGTTGCAATATCTTTCTCCAGTACAAACCGGTCTTCAACAGCATCAACATCCGGATACATTTCCTGAAAACGCGTGAACTCGTCCCAATGGATGGTCGCCTTTCTTCCTTCAAGCAATCCGGCCTTCGCGAAAAGCCACGCTCCAGTATCCATTCCAACGAGTGTTTCAAACCGGTTCTGCGCGCTGCGAAGAATGCCACTCATTCGAGGAGTCGCAAATTCGGTAAATCCATAGCTCGGCATTACGAAGAGATACTCACCAGACGGCTGAGCGTCGACCCATGAATGTGTTTCTACAGGTAGCCCGCTTGAAGATGTCACGGTACCGCCCTCCATGCTGAGATGGTGCCAGACGTACAGTTTTTTGCTGGCAATCGTGTTTGCTGCCCGAAACGGTTCAATCGCATTTGCGAGGCAATGGTTTGAGAAATTTGCAAACAGCAGTACGCAGATTGTTCTTGTTGAAGAGGAGTTTTTCGAAAACTGCATGATTGACTACCAAAATTGCATAGTGGCCATTCCCAATTTGTCTCACTCTTAGCGAGTACAGGCAAGAGGAGGTGATTGATGCAATTTGGGCTGAGCGAAGAGCAAGAGATGATTGTCTCAACGGTCCGTTCGTTCGTTGAAAACGAGATCTACCCTCATGAGGACATAGTTGAAAAAAACAATCAGGTCCCTTTGGAGCTTGGTGAGGAGCTCAAGCGAAAATGCATCGATCTTGGGTTTTATGCCTGCAACTTTCCACAAGAGGTCGGAGGCGCTGGACTAAGTCACTTAGACTTCACGCTGGTAGAACGGGAGCTAGGCCGCGGTTCGATGGCGTTGACGCACTTTTTCGGGCGTCCGCAGAACATACTGATGGCATGCAGAGGGGAGCAACAAGAACGCTATTTGCTACCGACTGTTCGTGGAGAGAAAATGGATGCGCTCGCGATCACAGAACCGGACGCTGGATCGGATGTCCGCGGCATGAAATGCCAGGCTGTTCGCAAAGGTGGAGATTGGATTCTTTCCGGTTCCAAGCATTTTATTTCCGGCGCAGAACATGCTGATTTTTTCATCGTGTTTGCTGCTACAGGCGTGGATGATACTCCCAAGGGACCAAAGAAACGCATTACCTGTTTTTTGGTGGACCGTGGCACTCCTGGTTTTGAAGTACGAGATGGCTATAACTCGGTTAGCCACAGAGGATACAAAAACTACATTCTCTATTTCGACAATTGCCGATTGCCTACATCCCAGGTCCTGGGGGATGTCGACTCGGGATTTGATGTCATGAACGACTGGCTTTACGCAACGCGGCTCACGGTAGCAGCGATGAGTGTAGGACGTGCTCGCCGCTGTTTCGAACACGCCGTAAACTACTCCGTCGAACGCAAGCAATTCGGTCAGCCTATTGCAAAATTCCAAGGCGTCGGTTTCCAGATAGCCGATATGATCACAGAAATTGATGCTGCGGACTGGTTGACGCTGGCAGGTGCCTGGCGATTGGATCAGAGGTTTCCAGCCAACAGAGAAATCGCAAGTGCCAAACTCTTCGCAACTGAAATGCTTGCAAAAGTCACAGACGCGACTTTGCAAATTCACGGCGGAATGGGGCTCATGGATGATTTTCCAATAGAGCGCTTTTGGCGCGATGCCAGGGTGGAAAGAATTTGGGACGGGACCAGCGAAATTCAGCGACACATCATCAGCCGGGATATCTTTCGGCCGCTCGGTGCATAACAGATGCGGTCGCTAGAACGTTTACTCCGCCCTAAGACAATTGCAGTTGTCGGTGGCGGTTCATGGTGCCGGAGTGTATTGCGTGAATGCCGAAAAGGTGGCTTTTGTGGCGCAATTTGGGTGGTGCATCCAAAATACGACGAGATTGATGGCTGTTCTGCCGTCCCATCGGTTGCGGAACTCCCGCTTGTCCCAGATGCTGTGTTTGTTGGTGTGAACCGGATTTCAACGGTTGAAATCGTTCGCGAACTCTCGGTAATGGGAGCAGGAGGTGCCGTCTGTTTTGCTTCCGGTTTCAAAGAAGCATCGCAGGAACTGGAAGACGGAGCCGGATTACAGCAGGCTTTGACAACTGCTGCCGGGGATATGCCGATCCTCGGACCCAATTGCTATGGATTCATCAATGCATTGGATGGCGCGGCACTTTGGCCTGATTACCACGGACTTAGATGGGTTCCGCGAGGCGTCGCGATCGTGTCGCAGTCGTCAAATATCGCCTTGAACCTTTCGATGCAGGCACGAGGTCTTCCGATTGCGTATTTGCTGACTGTGGGCAATCAAGCGCAAACAGGATTGTCGAACATCTGTCAGGCCTTGCTGGACGATGACCGTGTGACAGCCATCGGGTTGCATATCGAGGGTATTGACGACCTCGCTTCATTTGAGCGATTTGCCTCAAGAGCCCAGGAACTGGGTAAGCCACTGATTGCATTGAAGGTCGGCAAGTCCAGGCAGGCTCGCGACGCTGCGATTTCCCACACTGCCTCGCTGGCTGGAAGTATGGCAGGTGCCAATGCACTCCTCAGACGATTGCATATTGCACAAGTTGAGAGCCTGCCGGTTCTTCTGGAAGCGCTCAAACTGGCACATGTTGCCGGAATTCTTCCAAATTCAAATATTGCGTCCATGTCCTGTTCCGGGGGTGAAGCTAGTCTCATTGCAGACACTGCCTTTGAAAGGGGAATTCTTTTTCCCGATCTAACCGAGAGACAGATCGCTAACCTGCGCAGTGTTCTGGGGGCAAAAGTAGCACTTGCCAATCCACTGGATTATCACACCTATATCTGGGGTGATGTTGAAGCAATGAGCCGCACATTTGCGGCTATGCTAACTGAGGAAATTTCACTCGGAATTGTTGTCCTGGACTTTCCGCGCTCGGATCGATGCGAGCCTTCGGAATGGTTGAAAGTCATAGATGCGATCGAAGTGGCTATGATTTCCTCCGGAAGGCCGATGGCGGTTCTTAGTTCCTTGTCAGAGACACTTCC